>JAGCFF010000053.1 GCA_017650285.1 Bacteroidales bacterium | reverse complement strand
GGAAACCGACCGTTTCCGGAAACGGCTGTCCCTGCTGGGGGTGGCCGTGGGAATCTATTCGATCGTCACCGCCCTCTCGCTGGTCGACTGCCTGCAGGCATCGGTCCAGGAAGGCTTTGCCGCCTACGGCGGTGACATCCTGTTCGTCGACCGCGAACCCTTTGAGCCCGATCTGAATGAAGACGGCATCTTTCGCTGGTGGAACTATGCCGGAAGACCGGCCGTCACCTGGCAGGAATATCGCTATTTATCGGAAGCCTTTCCCGAAAGCGCCTTTCTGGCCCATGGCCTGTCATCCGTCGGAGTCGACGGCGTCTGGCCGCTGCTTGTCAATCATCCCCTGGCGGAAGGCCGCGGCCTCACCGCTGGAGAATTGGCTGACGGAGCAGCGCGTTGTCTGGCAGGATCCGAAACGGAATCCCGAAGCGGCGATATCCGATGGATCGACGGCGTACGTTACGAGGTGATTGGCGTATTTGAGAAAGCGGGTATGACGACCGTCAGCCCCGTCGATATCGACCACGTACTCCTGGTTCCGTATAAATCAATGAAAGGTCCGGTACTGCGCAGCAGCATTGCCGTAGCCGGGGCGGATGCGAATGCCGTGCGCGAAAGAATGCGTAATTACAGGCGCCTTTCACCCCAGGATGCAGACAATTTCGCCATCAACCGGATGTCTTTCCTTCGGGATGAGATGGATGAAATATTCAAGCTCATCGCACGGCTGGGCTGGCTGGTAGGCGTCTTCTCCTTGCTTGCCGGCGGAATCGGTATGGCCAATATGCTCTATGTCTCCGTCGAAGAAAGAAAAGCCGAAATCGGCTTACTCAGAGCTGTCGGCGCTCGAAAGAGAGACATCTCCCGTCAGTTCCGCATCGAAGCGACACGGCAATCACTACTGGGCGGATGCGTAGGAATTCTACTAGGATTCATTACGACGCGTCTCGTAAATCTGTTCGTCACGCAACTGAAACTCTCAATAACACCTACAGCGGCGCTTTCCGGAATAATAGCCTCCCTGATAATCGGACTCACCTTCGGCTCCGCGCCGGCAAAAGCAGCGGCCAGACTGAATCCGGTCGAAGCATTGCGTGCGGGAAATTAAAAAACGAAGGGTGGCCGTCAAGGGCCACCCTTTATTTTATACATACTGAGTTAAGTCAGTTTAGAATCTTACACCGATTGTGAGCTGCGGGAATGCGAATGCGCGCAGATTGTGGTTGGAAGCATAGTACGGATCCTGACCGCCAACCTCCATGTGGAGGAGGGTGTACTGGTAGCACACAGGGGCCACTTCCGCACCGATGAACAGACCTTCCAGCAACGCGTATTCGATACCGAAGTTGATTCCACCGCCGAAACCGAGCGCCTGCGCACCACGGTTGGCACGGTACAGGTCGACCTCTTCGAATGCCATGTCGGGATAACCCTCACCGGCAGCGTAGTCGGTCGGAATGTACTGGCCGGTGTACGGGAAGAAGCTCTCGATGCGGGCCATCTTGAACTGTCCGAACACACCCAGGTACGGGAAAATGCGCTGGTTCTTGGTGTAGAAGTAGTACTCCGATCCCAGCTGGACCATCAGGCGGTTGGTCACGGCGCCCAGAATGGCTTTCTGTGCGTAGATTCCGCCGGGTTCAACCACTGCGTCGGCGATGCTCACGTCGAGGGTCCGGAAATTCAGACCGGCCATCTCGAACGATTCTCCTTCCTGGAAAGCCTTGGAGGGCTGCATGTTGAGAATGTACGCACCACTGAGGTTGAGGTTGATATGATCCGTGAGGAAGTACTTCACGCCCACCGAGTAGTTCTTCAACGTGTAGTTGAGGCTACCGCTGTTCGTGAGCAGGGTTGACAGGTCACCGCTGATGTAGGCGTTGCCGAGACCGTAGGTAACATCGAACTCCTGTGAGTCGATGCCGATGCCCGTGGCCGTACCGTCTTCATCGGGAAGCATGTAGTAGAGTCCCGTGAAGTCATTGAAGTACTGGCCGGCGCCCACATTGAGGTTGAACTGCCACTGACCTGCCTTCGGTCCAAACACACACTCACAACCCTCCTGAGGTTGTGCCATAGCCGGCACAACCAACAGGATAGTCATGATAAGTATGCTTAATCTTTTCAACATAAGTTCCGTTTTAAAAACGTGTTTTTGTTGGTTGACAGATTAATGGTTTTGCTTAGTCGGTGACGGGGGTCACGATCGTAGCGTCGAGGGAGCCAATGTATTCGAGGATGGCCTCGAGGTTGGCCTCGGCACCGGCGAGACGGTCGGCCAGCTGAGCGAGCTTGAATTCTTCCTTGGCGAGGGTAGCCTCGGCGTCGGCGAGATCGAGTTCAGCAGCAGGGACACCGCTCTTGAAGTCGGCGATCTTCTTGGTCAGCTTGGCGATCTTGTCGTTCTGAGCGTCGATATCGTCTTCGAGATCCTTGATGTACTGCTTACGGGCATCCTGATACTTCTTGATCAGACCGGCCCAAGTAGTACCGTCATAGTCAAGAGCCTTATCGTAACCAGCGGCCTGAGCGGCAGCAAGGTAAGCAGGCATAAGAGCGTTGATCTGGAGCTGATAGTGAGCCTCAGTGTCGTCGATGAAGTCTTTAGCATCCTTCCAGACCTTCAGTTTGGCAGGGAATTCAGGGAAGAGTTCCTCGAGTTTCTCGGCGCAGGCACCACCAACCTTATCTTCATATTTAGGAGGATTGATTGCCCAGACACCGTTTTCAACATCGACGTTATCGAACTTCCACACGATGTCTTCAACCTTCGTGTACTTAGATTCGTCGATCTTCAGCTTCTTAGGATCAGACACGATCGGTTCGGCAGGATCGGTTTCCTTCTTCTTTTCCTTGGCACCAACGAAGGCAATGAGCTTCTCAATGTAGGCATCGTACTTGGCCTTGTCTTCGAGGTACTTGTTGTACTTCTTGACAGCGGCTTCGTAAGCAGCCACGTC
>JAGCFF010000004.1 GCA_017650285.1 Bacteroidales bacterium | reverse complement strand
TACTCTACGATGTGATATCTTCGGGTACCAACAACTATATGAGCCTTGCACAGGAAATAGTTAAAAAGAATTCATAATGGCCACGACAAAGAGAAATGCACTCGGAAGAGGGCTCGGCGCCCTGCTTCAGGATGCAGAAACCATTCAGCGAAACAGCTCCAAGGCATTCCCTTCAGCAGCAAAGCACACTTCTGCGGGGGTTGAACTGCCTCTTGAGGAGATCGAGCCGAATCCCTACCAGCCGCGTACCACTTTTGATGAAGAGACCATAGCCGAACTGGCGGATTCCATCCGCTCCATCGGCATAGTGCAGCCCATCACCGTGCGCAAGGCTGCAAGCGGCAAGTACCAGATCATTTCCGGTGAACGCCGCTACCGTGCCGCCAGGCTGGCCGGTCTGAAGACTGTTCCCGCCTACATCAGGGAAGCTGACGATTCCGGTATGCTGGAGATGGCCATCGTGGAGAACATACAGCGCGAGAACCTGGATGCAGTGGAGACTGCGCTGAGCTTCCGCAGGCTGATGGAAGAGTGCGGTTTCACCCAGGAGCAGCTGGCCGACAGGGTGGGGAAGAAGAGAGCGACGGTGGCCAATTACCTGAGGCTGCTCAGTCTTCCGGTCGAGATACAGAAAGCCCTCAAGGTCGACAGGATATCCGTAGGCCACGCCAAGGCCCTGCTGTCTCTGCCTGACGAAGAGTCGCAGATGGAGATGTGCACCAGATGTGTGGCAGGCGACTGGTCTGTCCGCAAGCTGGAGAAGATGGTCCGCGACAGGCTGCTTCAGGCCGACAAGGACACTCCCCAGCCCCCGAAGGAGCTTCCGGACGAGTATTACCGCGTCCTGGAGCTTGTGGGCAAATATTTCCGCAACGATATCTCCCTCAAGAGGGGTGTGGACGGAAGCGGCCGCATTACCATCCGCTTCAAGAGCGATGAAGAAATCGCACGGTTTTTGAGAGCGTTGGAAAACAATATTATTTAGCAGATCCCAAGTGCGCCGGTTCCTTTCAGTGATAATCCTGTTCTGTGCTGTTACGTTCAGCGCATCTGCCCAGTTCACACAGAACGAGAATATTACCGGTGGCCCTCCCGGTCAGAACGTCCAGACCGGAGTCAATCCTGAAAGCGACGTCCTCGCCGACACCACTTCCGGCTTCTCTGTGAAAGCGATGGTGCGCGGACTGATGCACAAGCAGCCCCTCAAGACCGGTTATGCCCTGGCGAGCAATATGGTCCTGCCGGGCGTGATGCAGGTCTACAACAAAGACTATTGGAAACTCCCCATAATATACGGAGGCCTCGGCAGCGGCATATATTTCGGCATCCAGAACAACCGTCAGTACCTCGCGACCGGCAACACCGATTACGCCAAGATCTCGGCTCTCTGCTTTGCAGGGGCGGCTGCTGTATACTGGGGCACTCTGCTCGACGGAGTGGCGAGCTTTCCGACTCCTGACAAGCCCGATCCGGCGAAGGCTGCCATCTACTCGGCCCTTCTGCCCGGTCTCGGACAGGCATACAACGGTGACTGGTGGCATATCCCCATCTGGTACGGCGGCCTGATGGTATGTGCCTATACCTTCCGTTTCAACGATATGCAGTACAAGCGATTCCGCTATATCTACAATATCGCCAACGACCGCGACAGTGGCTATACCGGAAACATCAGCGCCTCCCAGGCCAAGGTCTACAGGGACCTTTACCGCCGTTACCGCGACTATTCCGTAGTGGCGACCATAGTGGTGTATGCGTTGAACATAATCGATGCGAATGTCTTTGCACATATGAGCGATTTCAACGTCAACGACGACCTTTCGTTCAATGTCAGCCCGGCATTGATAGAGCCGATCAACAGCTCTTTCTACGCATCATCCACACCCGTGTCATACGGCTTACAGATGAACCTCACATTCTGATTAAAAAATATGAAACACATCAAACTGTTTATCCTCCTGACCCTGATCCTGCTGCCTATGACAGCGATGGTGGCCGATGCGCAGATTTTCCAGCGAAGGCACCAGGATTCCGTAACGATTCTCAAGATGAAGATAGACTCCCTGCAGGAAGCATATGACAACCTCTATATGCTCACCATCGAGGGCGACCCTATCGAGATGACGAACGACGACGATGAATTTTCCGTCGACGATCCCTTTGCCGAAGAACTCCACAACACCGATTCGCTGCTTTCAGTATGGTATGTGGAGCACGATATGAGCACATTCGATTTCGAACTTCCGAACGTCGACGACATCGTTCTGTCGTCTGACATTCCGGACGAGCTGATCATCGAAAGGCTCAACAAGATGAATTCATTCATTAAGATTCCGTACAATCCGGTTATCCGCAACTATATAATCAACTATGTCCAGAAGATGCCAAGCAGGATAGGCAACATAATGGGCCTTGCCCGCTACTGGATGCCTCAGTTCGAGGATGTCTTCATGGAATATGACCTTCCCCAGGAGCTCAAGGCCCTGGCAGTGGTGGAGTCGGCCCTGAACACCCGTGCGGTGTCACGCGCCAAGGCCAAGGGTATGTGGCAGTTCATCTCATCGACGGCCCGTCACTACAACCTCGAGATGACTTCTTACGTGGACGAGCGTTTCGACCCCATCAAGTCGTGCCGCGCCGCTGCACAGTATCTCCGCGACGCTTATGACATTTTCGGGGACTGGAGCCTTGCCATCGCTTCGTACAACTGCGGTTCCGGCAATGTCAACAAGGCTATCCGTCGCAGCGGCGGCGGAAAGGATTTCTGGGAGGTGTATAATTACCTGCCCCGCGAAACCCGC
>JAGCFF010000052.1 GCA_017650285.1 Bacteroidales bacterium | reverse complement strand
TGTGCATCGCGCCGTAACGCAGGATGTCGTTGACGGTCATGAACTCCGGCTTTCCGTCCTTGATGACGACGGTGTTGGGTGAGAGCACGACCGAACATTTGGTGAAAGCGTAGAGGGCGTCGATGGTCTTGTCCGGGGATATGTCGTTGGCCAGCTGCAGCACGATTTCCACCTTGGCTGAGCTGTAGTCGTCGATTTTCTTGATCTTGATCTTGCCCGAATCGTTAGCGGCCGCTATCGACGCGATGACTGAACCGATGGTCTCGCCGAACGGGATGTCCTCGATGACCAGGGTCTTCTTGTCACGCTTGGTGATGGTGGCGCGGACGCGCACACGGCCGCCACGCAGGCCGCCGTTGTATTTGCTGCAGTCGGCTATGCCGCCTGTAGGGAAGTCGGGGTAGAGGTCGAATTCCTCTCCCTTGAGAGCCGCGATGCTGGCATCGAGCAGCTCGTTGAAGTTGTGGGGGAGGATGAGGATCTTGAGGCCGACGCCGATACCCTTGCTGCCCTGGGACAGAAGCAGCGGGAATTTCACGGGAAGGGTGACGGGCTCGACGCTCGCGCGGTCATAGGTCGGCACCCATTCGGTGATCTTTGGATTGTAGACCACGTCCAGGGCGAACTTGCTCAGCTTGGCTTCGATGTAACGCATCGCCGCGGCGCTGTCGCCAGTGAGGATGTTTCCCCAGTTTCCCTGGCCGTCGATCAGCAGCTCTTTCTGCTGCATTCCCACGAGGGCGTCGTAGATGGAGGCGTCGCCGTGCGGGTGGAATTTCATCGTGTCGCCGACTATACCCGCAACCTTGTGGTAACGGCCGTCCTCATTGAGCTTCAATGCGTGAAGGATGCGGCGCTGCACAGGCTTGAGGCCGTCCTCGATGTAGGGGACGGCACGGTCGAGCATCACGTAAGAGGCATAGTCGAGGAACCAGTCGCGGTACATTCCAGGGAGCTTGTATTTGTTCTCCCCGGCATTGATCACGCGATTGAACTTGCTGCTCTTGCTGTTGTCCCTGACCTCCTTGGCGGGCTCTTCGCCGGCTTGCAGCTCTTCCTGGTTTTCCTTCTGGGTCTCTTCCTGAATCTCTTCCTGGGTGCCTTCTGCTATCTCGTCAATCTCTTCACTCATCTCTTATAGACCGGTTAATCTTGTATGTAGCCGAACCTTCTGAGCATCTGGCGGTCTTCCCTCCAGTTGCGTTCGACCTTGACAAATATCTGCAAAAATACCTTTTTTTCAAAAAATGCCTCCATATCGACACGGGCCTGGGTGGCGACTTTCTTGAGCGCCGCGCCCTTGTTGCCGATGATGATGCCCTTCTGGGAATCGCGCATCACGTTGATTACGGCCCGGATGTCGTATCTCTGCTCTCCTTCCTTGAACTCTTCGATCACCACTTCGGTGCAGTAGGGGATTTCCTTCGAATAGTTCAGGAATATCTTCTCGCGGATAATCTCGGCTGCGAAGAAGCGCAGGCTCTTGTCGGTGAAAGCATCCTTGTCGTACCAGGGAGGGCTGACGGGGAGGAGCTCCTTGATGCGCTCGAATATCGAGTCGAGGTTGAAGCGCTCCAGCGCGCTTGCGGCGAAGATCTCCGCTTTCGGAACTTCTTCGTGCCATCTGGCGGCAAGCTGGCTGACCTGCTCCTGGTCGCTCTTGTCTATCTTGTTGATGACGATGATCACGGGACAGTCGACCTGGTTGAGTTTGGCCACGTATTCGCGGTTCTTGTCGGCTTTCTCGATGACATCGGTCACATAGAGTATCACGTCTGCGTCGCCGATGGCGGTGTCGACGAAATTCATCATACTCTCCTGAAGCTTGTAGGCGGGCTTCAGGATGCCCGGAGTGTCGCTGTAGACTATCTGGAAACCGTCACCGTTGACTATGCCCATTATGCGGTGGCGGGTGGTCTGGGCCTTGGCGGTCACTATGGACAGCTTCTCGCCCACAAGGGCGTTCATCAGCGTGGATTTGCCCACGTTGGGGTTGCCGATTATGTTGACGAAGCCCGATCTGTGATTGTTCTCTGCCTGCATCATTCGAACGCGCCCATCTTCATATGATTCATCTCTTCCTCGGTGAGGAAACGCCACTGTCCACGGCGCAGGTTCTTCTTGGTGAGACCGGCGAAGTAGACCCTGTCGAGCTTCTTGACCTTGTAGCCGAGGTGCTCGAAGATGCGGCGTACGATGCGGTTGCGTCCGGAGTGGATCTCGATGCCCACTTCGCTCTGCACCCCGTTCACATAGGACAGGGCGTCGGCTGCGATGGGGCCGTCGTCCAGGGTTATGCCGTCAAGCACGGCGTCGAAGTCAGCCTTCTTGAGGTTCTTGTCGAGGGTGACATAGTATATCTTGCGGACGTGGTACGAAGGGTGTGTGAGCTTCTCGGCCAGGTTGCCGTCGTTGGTGAACATCAGGACTCCGGTAGTGGCCTTGTCGAGCCTTCCGACAGGGAAGACGCGCTCCTTGCAGAGCTCGGTGGAAATCAGTTCCATCACTGTCTTTTCGGCGTGGGGGTCGCTGGTCGTGGTGACGAAGTTCTTGGGCTTGTTCATCACGATGTAGACCTTCTTCTCGCCCTTGAGCCTCTCTCCGCTGAAGCGGATGTCGTCGGTCGGGCTCACGCGTGTGCCGAGCTCGGTGACTATCTTGCCGTTGACGGTGACAAGGCCTGCTTCTATGTATTTGTCGGCCTCGCGGCGCGAGCACACTCCTGAGTTGGCGATGAATTTGTTGAGACGGATGAGTCCGTCGTCCTCGGTCTGTACGGCCTTGGCCGGAGCGTTTCTCTTCTTGTACTGCTTGTCGGAAGAGTATCTGCCGTTGCCTGACGACCTCCTTTCGTAGGTCTTGCCGCTGCCGCCCTGGCGGCTTTTGGGGCTATTCTGGCGCGCAGGCGCTTTCGTACCGGCGGGGCGGGAAGTATTGCGTTTTCTGGATGTATTGTTCTGCATAAATGTGTCGGTTTTCTGCCGCTGCAAATGTAGCGGTTTATTTGGATTTATAAGTACGTGGCCATTTCGTCAGCAAGGGCTTTGGCGGCAGCTGTGGAAGCCTCGGCGCAGTCATCTCCCTGGCCGGCATAGATGATGCCGCGGGAAGAGTTGATCAGCAGGCCGCAATGGCTGTTCATTCCGTATCTGACGACTTCGCTGACAGTGCCTCCCTGGGCTCCGACTCCGGGCACGAGGAAGAAATGGTCGGGACATATCTCGCGGATGGCCTTGAACATTTCGGGACGGGTCGCACCCACCACGAACATCGTGTTGTCGATGGTGCCCCACTGGAGTGCCTTGCTCATAACCTTGGCGTAGAGGGGCTCCTCGCCTCCGAATTCGAAGTCCTGCGCCGATTCGTTGGATGTAGCTGCGAGGATGATGGCCCATTTGCCTTCATAGTCGAGGAAAGGCTTGACGCTGTCCTGCCCCATATAGGGGGAGAGGGTCACGGCGTCGAAGTCCAGGGTCTCGAAGAAGGCGCGGGCATACATCCTGGCGGTGTTGCCTATGTCGCAACGTTTCGCGTCGAGGATGACAAACAGCTCGGGATGGTGCTTGCGGATGTATGACACAGTCATTTCAAGCTCGTTCCAGCCCTGTGCTCCGAACACTTCGTAGAATGCGCTGTTGGGCTTGTATGCGACGGCATAACGGGCCGTGGCATCGATGATGGCCTTGTTGAATTCGAAGATAGGGTGCTCTGTCCGCCTGAAGCGGTCAGGGATCCTGGATATTTCCGGATCCAGTCCTATGCAGAGAAAACTTTTCTTTGCGAGAATGTTTTCGTAGAGTTGCTGATATGTCATAACCGGCGGCTGAAATTGTATTTTTTGACTGAATTATACAAAGATAACCAAAATTTTACTATTTTTACGCCCCTTTGATTCGAATAGAAAATCATAAAACAATATGCAGATAAATCAAACTAAAAACCAGGATGACCTCACATTGAAGGTGAGCATCAAAGTCGACAAAGAAGATTACGCCGAAGATATGAACAGAAGGCTCAAGGAATATCGCCACAAGGCTGATATCCGCGGCTTCCGCAAAGGAATGGCTCCGATGGGTCTCATCGAGAAGCTCTACGGCGGCCAGGCCCTTTCAGATGCAGTCAACACAGTCGTTTCGCAGGAACTCGGCAAATTTATCGAGGACAACAAGCTCAACGTGATCGGCGAGCCCCTTCCCAGCGAGGACCAGGAACCCGCAGCTGAGGATGCCGAATCATTCACCTTCAATTTCGACCTCGGAGTGACCCCTGACATTGACGTGGATGTGACTTCAGAGGACACCATCCCTTATTACACGGTGACTGTGGCCGCCAAGGCCGTGGCTGACTACAAGGACAGCCTGCTGAGGCAGTACGGCAATATGGAGAGCGGGGAGAAGGCCGGTGAAGACGATTTCATCGTTGTCGACTTCAAGCAGGGCGAGACCGAGGTGAAGGACGCTTACGTATCGCTGCGCAGCATCTCCGAAGAGGCCAAGAGCATCTTCCTGGGCATAAAGAAGGACGACGTGAAGGAACTCGACGTGAACGAGGTGTTCCCCAATGATTCGGACCGCGCCGCGATGCTCCATATGAGCAAGGACGACCTGAAGGATATGGATCCGAAGTGGCAGATGACCGTGAAGGACGTGAAGACCTTCGTGGCTGCCAAGCCGACCCCCGAGACTTTCGAGAGGATTTTCGGCAAGGACGTGGTGAAGGACGAGGCCGCTTTCGACGCCAAGGTCAAGGACCTTCTCAAGAACGAGTATGCCCGCGAGAGCGAATTCCGCTTCGCCGGCGACGCCCGTGACTATCTGCTCAAGAAAGCTGACATCAAGCTTCCCGAAGCGTTCCTCAAGAGATGGCTCATCCGTGTCAACGAGGGCAAGTTCACCCCCGAGGAGATCGAGAAGGAATTCGGTGCATTCACCAAGGACTTCCGCTGGCAGATGATCTGCAACCACCTGATGAAGGCTCACGACATGCAGGTGACCAAGGAAGATCTCGACAAGGAGGCCCGCGCCCTTGCAGCATACCAGTTCGCAATGTACGGAATGAACGATGTTCCCGAGGACCAGCTCGCCGGCTTCGCAGACCGTCTGCTCGGCGACGACGACCAGGCCCGTCGTCTCTATGACAAGGTGGAGGCAGACAAGGTCGTGGCTTACATCAAGGACACCGTCACCCTCGAGAAGAAGAAATCCACTATCGAAAAGATGCGTCAGCAAACCAAATAAACCGTCAGTACGATGAACGAATTCGAAAAATACGCTGTCAAGCACCGTGGCATCAGTTCGATGGCACTTCACAGGTACAATTCTGTCGTTGACAGTTACATCAACCCTATGATCATCGAGGAGCGCCAGCTCAATGTAGCCCAGATGGATGTGTTCTCACGCCTGATGATGGACCGCATCATCTTCCTCGGCTGCCCCATCAACGACGAGGTGGCCAATATCATCCAGGCACAGCTGCTCTTCCTCGACAGCAACGGTTACGATTCCGACATATCCCTGTACATCAACTCTCCCGGAGGCTCTGTCTATGACGGACTCGGCATCTACGACACGATGCAGACCATCAGCTCGGACATCCACACCATCTGCACCGGAATGGCCGCATCGATGGCATCCGTGCTCCTGGCTGCCGGAACTGCAGGAAAACGCTCGGCGTTGACCCATTCGAGGGTTATGATACACCAGCCTCTCGGAGGAGCCGAAGGCCAGGCTTCCGACATCGAAATCACTGCACGTGAGATAATCAAGCTCAAGCACGAACTCTACCAGATACTCAGCGAGCACACCGGCAAGGATATCGACGTTATCCGCCACGACGCCGACCGCGATTTCTGGATGACTTCGCAGGAAGCTCTCGATTACGGAATGATAGACCAGATAGTGAAAAAAGCTGAGAAGAATGGCAAAAAGTAAAGTCGAAGTCCCGCGCTGCGCATTCTGCGGCAGAAGCGAGAACGAAGTACCGTTGATGCTGTACGGCGAGCAGGCCTGCATCTGTTCGGACTGTGCCGAAATGGCGTTCACCAAAGCCAGGGAGCTTCTGCATCCACAAAGCAGCATCAAGTCTGCCGGCAAGGTGAACGGCGAATTCTCATTGCGCAAGCCGCACGAGATCTACGATTTTCTGAGCCAGTATGTAGTAGGACAGGACGCTGCCAAGAAAACCCTTGCAGTGGCTGTCTACAATCACTATAAGAGGGTCGAAAATGCCGACGCAGGCCTTGGAGACCTTTTCGAGAAGTCCAACATCCTGATGGTGGGCCCCACCGGCACCGGCAAGACCCTGCTGGCGAGGACCATCGCCAAGATGCTCAACGTGCCTTTCGCCATCGTCGACGCTACGATACTGACCGAGGCGGGATATGTGGGCGAAGATGTCGAAAGCATCCTCACACGCCTGCTTCAGGACGCCGACTATGACGTCAAGAAGGCCGAGAAGGGCATCGTCTTCATCGACGAGATCGACAAGATCGCGCGCAAGGGCGACAACCCGTCTATCACCCGTGATGTTTCGGGCGAAGGCGTGCAGCAGGCCCTGCTGAAGATTATCGAGGGCAGCATCGTGAACGTGCCGCCCCAGGGTGGACGCAAGCATCCCGAGCAGCAGCTGATAGCAGTCGACACGAACAATATCCTCTTCATCTGCGGAGGCGCTTTCGAGGGCATTGAACGCAATATCGCAAACCGCCTCAACACTCAGGTGGTGGGCTTCGATGCCGGCGGAATGCGTACCCGCATCGACCGCGACAATCTCATCCAGTACATAGCTCCCCAGGATCTGCGCGCATACGGCCTCATCCCCGAGATCATCGGCCGTCTGCCCGTGCTCACCCATCTCAATCCGCTTGACCGCAAGACTCTGAGAGCCATCCTGACCGAGCCCAAGAACTCGCTCGTGAAGCAGTACAAGGAAATATTCCGTCTGGACGGAATCAAGCTCATCATCAAGCCCGACGTGCTGGAATACATTGTCGACACTGCCATCGAGTTCAAGCTCGGAGCCCGCGGACTGCGCTCGATCTGCGAGATCATTATGCTCGACGCAATGTACGACGCGCCCACCAGCAACCGCAAGACTTTCACGATCGACCTCGATTACGCCAAGTCCAAGGTACAAAAATCGGGAGCGGTTCTCGTGAAAGATACCACTCCCGTTATCGATTGACCTCCTGGGAGGTTTTCTTAGTTCAGAATATCCCCGTTCATCGAGATCAGGAATTCCTGGTTGTTGGCCGTCCTTTGCAGTCGGCTCTTCATGAATTCCATGGCTTCTACGGAGTTCATATCCGAGAGATAGTTGCGCAGTATCCAGATGCGGTTGACGTACTCCGGATCGTAAAGCAGATCGTCGCGGCGGGTGCTGCTGAGGGTGACGTCCACTGCAGGGAAGATGCGTTTGTTGGAGAGCTTGCGGTCGAGCTGGAGCTCGAGGTTGCCGGTTCCCTTGAATTCCTCGAAGATGACATCGTCCATCTTGGATCCTGTCTCGGTGAGGGCAGTCGCAAGGATGGTGAGCGAACCGCCGTTCTCGATGTTGCGGGCTGCGCCGAAGAAGCGTTTGGGCTTCTGCAGGGCGTTGGCGTCCACACCGCCGGAAAGCACTTTTCCGGATGCCGGCTGAACTGTGTTGTATGCCCTTGCGAGACGGGTGATGGAGTCGAGGAGAATCACTACATCGTGTCCGCATTCCACCAGTCTCTTGGCTTTCTCGATGACCATATTGGCCACTTTCACGTGCCTGTCGGCGGGCTCGTCAAAGGTCGATGCGATAACCTCGGCCTTTACGCTGCGCTGCATGTCGGTCACCTCTTCGGGACGTTCGTCGATGAGCAGCACTATCATGAACACCTCGGGGTGATTGTCGGCGATGGCATTGGCTATGTCTTTGAGCAGCACGGTCTTACCTGTCTTGGGCTGGGCTACGATCAGACCCCTCTGGCCTTTTCCGATAGGGGTGAACATATCCACCACGCGCACTGAGATATTGTCGTTATGGCCGTTGCCGGTGATGTTGAATTTCTCGTCGGGGAAGAGGGGGGTGAGGAAGTCGAAGGGCACGCGGTCGCGCACTTCTTCGGGCAGCCTTCCGTTGATGCGGTCCACTCTCACCAGCGGGAAATACTTGTCGCCTTCGCGCGGAGGACGGATCTCTCCGAGAATTGTGTCACCGTTCTTGAGGGCGTAGTTCTTGATCTGCGACTGCGATACATATATATCATCAGGAGAGTTCAGATAGTTGTAGTCCGAAGAACGCAGGAATCCATAGCCGTCAGGCATTATCTCCAGCACACCGATAGCCTTGACGATGCCTTCGAATTCAATGCGGGGCTGCTTGGGCTGATGCTGCTGGTTCTGCTGGTTCTGATTCTGGTTTTGCTGCTGATTCTGCTGGTTCTGAGGCTGCTGGGCCTGGGGTTGTTCCTTTGCCGGCTCGGCAGAGGCCTCGGCTTTCTGCCTGGGCTGCTTGCCTTTCTTCTGCTTGTCGGAAGGCTTGGCCGCCTGCTGTGCGGGCTGCTGCTCAGGCTGTTCCTGGGGCTTTTGCTCCTTGCGCTGCCTGGGCTGCTTTGCGGGTTTCTCAGCCTCGGCCGGAGCTGCTGCTTCGGGGGCTTTCTCCTCGGGCTGTGCGGCAGTTTTCTTAGGCCTTCCGCCTTTCTTCTTCGCGGGAGCGGGGGCTGCCTCGGCAGGGCTTTCGGGCGCTGCTGCGGGCTGCTCTTTGGCTACGGGTTCAGCCACGCTGCTGTCAGCAACTTTCTGTGCTGCAGGTTTGGCTATCCTGGGGCGTGCCTTCTTGGGTTTGGGAGATTCGTTGCTCTGTATTGCCTGCTCGTCGAGGATGACGTAGATGAGGTCTTCCTTCTTGATGTTCTCAGGCTTTTTGATATTGAGATCTTTTGCGATAGCGTACAAGTCTTCCTGACTTTTAGCGCTCAATTCGAGAATGTCGTACATTAATATATAATTGGTGATTGGAAAGGAGAGAATGCCTGAAACGGCATAGTCCTTTGTGGAATGCAATGCAAATATAGCATTAAAATCGGATATGCCAAACGGCGTCCCGACAGATTGCTAGTTATCCCAGTAGCTGGATGCCTTCTTGAACTGCAGCAGGTCGGCAAGGGCCGAGGCGTTGGCCGCTATGCGGAAGCTCCAGCTTTCCCACGTTCCCTGGGGCACCCAGGACACGGAGATGTTGAAGCAGTGCAGGTCGTAGGTCGCGCTCAGCTGGGTGGTGGTCAGAGCCATCTTCGTCAGGTCGAAACCGGTGTTGATGGAGAAGTTCATGGACTTCGTCAGCCTGAGCTGCGCGGAGGCGCTGATGGTGCTGGTGAAGTTGTTGACCTTCTGCATCATTCCGTTGACATTCTTGTATGATGCAGTATATGCGAAGTTGGCGTTGAGATTGACGGACCAGGGCGAGGTGGGGTTGAGGTAGTACAGCCATCCTCCGGGTATGTATTCGCCCGTCACCGGATGGTAATAGACCCTGTAGTAGTCCGGCGAGCTGTTCGGGTCGGCTTCGTTCTGGCCCTCGTTGCCGTCGATGTGGCCGTCTCCGCTGAAGGAATAGGAGAGGGATGCACTGGCGTTCGTGAGCCTTGCAATCCGGAATCCCTTTTCCTTTATGATGTTGAGGGTGTTGATGCGGACTCCTTTCTCGTTTACGGCGTAGGGGTCGAGAGTCATGTTTCCGTTGATGCCGAGCTTTCCGAACACCGTGGTCGACGCGGAGATTGAAATGTTCGACAGCTTGAGGGAGTCTGCGAGGAAGTTGTACGATCCGTTCAGGTTCAGCTGGTCGATCAGCTTGATCTTCGTGGTCTTGACGCCGGTGGAGTCGGTGGGATCCTTGACCTTGGCCTCGAGGTTGTTGCCGAATGAGAAACTCAGGGCGGCTGACTTGCCCTTGCCGGGAGGAGAATAGAGCATTCCGCTGTATTTGTTGTATTCCTCCACTACTTTTTCGCCCTTCGCATTTACATATTCGAGGGTGGTGTAGCCGTTGGCAGGTGTGCCGAGCTCAGGCTTGAAAGAGAAGCTGAAACTCGGGGTTATCATATGGCGGATGGCCTGCAGCTTGCCTTTCGGGTTGAAATTGAACATACCGTAGATGCGGGTGCTCATCGAAATGCCTCCCGAATAGTTCTGGGAAATGCCGAACGCGCTGAAGAGGTCGGTCATCTGGCTGACGACCTTCTGGGACTCGGGATCGTAGGCGCGGATATTCTCCCTGAAATACCAGTTCATGCCGTAGGAGATGGAAGGCGAGAAGTTGAAGTATTTCAGCAGGGTGAACTGAGGCAGTCCAATGGAGAAGCTATGGGTCATTCCGTTGTTCATCTTGTTGATGAGCCCCGGATCGTGGATCTCGCTGGCCTTGAACGCTATCTTGTTCTGCAGCGTGGTGTTGTAGCTGAGGGATATCTGCTCGTAGATCCTCTCCTTGCCGACTCTCACCTTGCGTTTGAAAGGATAGAACCTGTTGACGTTGAAGGTGAAGTTAGGGAAGGTTATGGAGTATGAGCTGTCCCTGGAGTTCTGGCTGTGCAGGGCGTTCACGGAGAAGCTTCCGAACGACCAGGTCTTGGAGTATGAGATCGATGACGAAGTCTGGTTCTGGACGGCTTCCGCTATGCTGGTCGAGTTGTAGGTGTTGTTCTTGGGGCTGGAGAAGTTGACGGAAGCCCTGAACGACGTGCCGGGACGGGCCTTGGGGTCCTGCGAATGGGACCAGCTGAGTCCGAAGTTGCGGGACTCCCTGTAATCCGGGGCGCCGGCCTCTCCGGTGATGTCGACGGAATACTTGAGGTTGACCGAGCCGTCGAAGGCGTATCTCTTCTTGTAGCGGGAAGTGAACTGGGTGGCCCAGGAGCCGTATGAATAGACGTCGCCCGAGAGCGATACGTCGAAATGGTCTCCGACTACGAAGTAATAGCCCAGGCCGCGCATATACAGACCGCGGGCGTTCTCTTCTCCGAATGTCGGGATGAGTATGCCGCTGGCCCTTTCAGGCATCTCCGGGACGAATCCGAAGGGCAGCACTATGGGCAGTGGAACATCCTCCACGACCACATATGCGGGGCCGAATACGGTCTTCTTCGATCCTCCGGTGATCTTGGCGGCGGTCATCTTCATATAATAGTGAGGATGCTCGGCGTCGCAGACGGTGTATACTCCGCCCGCGATGTTGATGGATTCGTCGGGAAGCATCTTCAGGTTTTCACCGCGGAGCTCGCCCTCCTTCTGGCTGGTGATCATATTCTTGATCTTTGCCTTCTTGGAGTTGAAGTTGTAGTAGACCTCCTCCATCGTGTACTCGTTGCCTCCGTTGGTCATCTTGGGCTGTCCCACCCATTCGCCGCTTGGGTCCTTCGTGCCTCGGGCGAAGACGATGTTGTTGTCCACGTCGTAGGCCATATAGTCGGAGGAGATTTCGATGTCGCCGTAGGTGACGGACACGTCACCATAATAATATATGATGTTGCGGCCGTCCCGCATGTCTTCGATGACGGAATCCCTTGCTGATGAGAAGGCGGGGCGCTCGAGCGTGCTCTTGACGATGGGGATGGAGTCTATCTGGTCTGGCACGTATTCTGAAAGACCAGGGTCTACGACGGGCATTCCGAGGCTGTCGGCTCCGGCGGCGTCAGCGATGACGCTGTCCCTTGCGGCAAGGAGGCTGTCTCTTGCGACAGCGACGCTGTCAGGCAGGCTCTGGGCGAGGGCCGGCGTGAAGCAGCAAAGTGCAACAAGAGAGGCGAATAAAACGATAAACCTCGAAATTCTCACAAAAAAATCGCTATATTTGCAAAAGTACAAAGGTAGTAAAAATCCGCAACTAATATGCCAAAACAGCCGTTTATAACCTTATTGTTCATTCTGGCAATAACGGCTGCTTCGTTGTCCTCAAGCCCTGCCGCATCTGCGCAGGAAGCCGGAGTCGCACTGCGGACCGTGGTGTTGGACGCAGGTCACGGAGGCAACGATCCGGGGGCGGTGTCGCTCGACGGAAAGCTCACAGAGAAGTCGGTCGTGCTCGACGTGGCGCTCACCCTCGGCAAGATGATAAACGAGGCATATCCCGACGTAAAGGTGATCTACACCAGGGACAAGGACGTGTTCATCCCCTTGAACACCAGGGCTGACATAGCCAACAAGAACCACGCGGACCTGTTCATTTCCCTTCACTGCAATTCCGTTCCCAAGAACAAGACAGCCCCCAGCGGCTGCGAGACCTATGTGATGGGAATGAGCAAGAGCGACTCCAATATGGAAGTTACCAAGAGGGAGAACTCCGTGATCCTGATGGAGGACGACTATACCACCAAATACCAGGGCTACGACCCGAACAATCCCGAGTCTGCAATCTTCTTCAACCTTATGCAGAACGCCTACTTCGAGCAGAGCCTCAAGATGGCCGAGCTGTGCCAGAAGCATCTCAGCAAAGGCCCCATCTCGACCAACAGGGGAATCAAGCAAGGTGCGCTGCTCGTCCTGTGGCGCACGACTATGCCCTCGGTGCTTGTGGAGATGGGCTTCATTACCAACAAGTCCGACCGCAACACTCTGGCCTCCAAGGAGAAACGCACTCAGCTCGCAAGCCGCATCTTCTCTGCATTCAAGGAGTTCAAGGAGCAGTATGACGGCACTGTTGCGGACGTTCCCGCCGCCGTGTCTCCGGTTGTCCCTAAGGAAGAGCCGGCAGTCGGCGGGACCACTGTCCAGAAGGAGGAGCCGGCAGCAAAGGAAGCGGCAGCCGACAGTCCTTATTACGCCATCCAGATCTTCGCCGTGTCGAGGAACATCTCTTCCGGATCGAGCGAATTCAAGGGGCTGAAGGAGATAGGAAAATTCCCGGCCGGCAGCATCAACAAGTACACCACGGGCCGCTACAGAACCGAGCAGGAAGCACAGGCGGCGCTTTCTTCAGTAAGGGCCAAATTCAAGGATGCTTTTGTGGTGAGAATTGCCGACGGCAAAGCCGAAAAAGTCCGTTAAAAAAACAGTTAAAAAAGTTGTTAATTTTTTTACACCACGCAACCGATGTATATTCAATGAGATAGCAATTGCGCATTTGTTAAATGCTTGATTATCAGAGGAAAATAAAATAATAAAATATCTTTTTGAATATTAGGGAGTTATAGAAGAATTGAAAAATCCAATAGAAAATTAATTTTTTTATAACTTTTTTTTACCCAATTTTGTATTGCGTCAAGGGAGTGCTAGAACACTTCGATTCTCTGCAACTTTTTTATATGAAAGAATTGGATCCGGTATCGGTTTGGAACAACTGTCTTGAGATCATCAAGGACAATATCTCCGAGGTGAACTACAGGACTTGGTTCGCGCCAGTGAAGGCTGTCCGCCTGAAGGACAAAGCCCTCACTATCGAGGTGCCTTCCGATTATGTGCGCAAGCATATGGAAGACAACTATATCGACCTCATCCGTCTGGTTCTTCACAGAGTGCTCGGCGAAGGCGCGCGTCTCATCTACAATGTCCGCATCGTGGGTGACAGCGTGCTCGTCGCTCCCGAGCAGGACCGCAAGATTCTCGAGAACAGTGAAATCAGCCTTGCCGGAGATTCTCTCAAGTACAACGGCAATCCCTATCTGATCCCCGGACTGAAGAAGGTCCGCATCGATTCGCATCTCAATCCTGCATACACATTTGAGAATTTCATAGAAGGGGAGTGCAACCGCTTCGGCCGCTCCGCCGGTCTGAGCATCGCCGACAAACCCGGCAAGACCGCTTTCAATCCCCTTTTCATTTACGGAGGTCCCGGTCTTGGAAAGACCCACCTCGCACAGGCCATCGGCATCGCCATCAAGGAGAAGTATCCCGACAAGATAGTCCTCTACGTCAGCGCCAACCGTTTCCAGACCCAGTTTATGAACGCTGTCGGTCTGAACAACAATCTCGTTGACTTCCTGAGGTACTATCAGTCAGTGGATGTGCTCATCATCGACGATGTCCACGAGTTTTCTGAGAAGAAAGGCACCCAGAATGCGTTCTTCCAGATTTTCAACTATCTGCATCAGAGCGGCAAGCAGCTTGTGCTGACGTCAGACTGCCCGCCCGTTGAGCTTCAGGGTCTCGAGCAGAGGCTTCTGTCGCGCTTCAAATGGGGACTTTCTGTAGAGCTTCTGGCTCCGTCATACGAGACAAGGCTCGCCATTCTCAAACACAAGAGCTTCCGCGAAGGTGCCGTAGTTCCCGACGAAGTGCTGGAGTTCATCGCGCGCAAGGTCAAGTCTAACATCCGCGAGCTGGAAGGCACCCTGCTGACCCTCATCGCCCAGGCTACGTTCGCCAAGCGCAATATGACTCTAGAGCTTGCCCAGGAGCTGATTGAGAAGATAGTCACCGACGGCCAGAACGAGATCACCATTTCAAGGATCCAGGATGTCGTATGCGATTACTTCAATCTTCCCCACGACGCCATCCTCGCCAAGACCCGCAAGAGAGAGATAGTCCAGGCCCGCCAGATAGCGATGTATCTGAGCCGCAATCTCACCAAAGTCTCTCTCGCATCGATCGGTGCCCAGATAGGAGGCAAGGACCACGCTACTGTCCTCCACGCCTGCAACACCGTCTGCGACCTCATCGATACCGACCGTACCTTCAGGCAGTACGTCAGCGATATCGAGAAGATGCTGGTTACGAACTAACAATCCAATAATATGAAATCTGACAAGGTTTTAGCCTTCTTCCGCGAGATCGTCTGCATCCCTCGGGAGTCAGGCCACGAAGAGCATATACGTGCTTATCTGCAGAAATTCGCTGCAGACCGCAAACTTGAGTGCAAGACCGACGAGGCCGGCAACGTCCTCATCATCAAACCGGCCGCCAAAGGCTGCGAGGACCGCCCCACAGTCATCCTGCAGAGCCATCTCGATATGGTCTGCGAGAAGGTCAAAGGTTACGAGCACGATTTTGCCAAAGATCCCATCAAATATGAGATACGCGACGGCTGGATGGTAGCCGACAACACCACCCTCGGAGCGGACTGCGGCATCGGCATCGCTTCGGAGCTTGCGATACTTGACGACCCCGGTCTCAAGTTCGGCAAGCTGGAGTGCCTTTTCACCGCATCTGAAGAGACCGGTATGGACGGCGCATTCGGCCTTCAGCCCGGCTTCCTGGAGGGCAAGATACTCGTGAACCTCGATTCTGAGGATGAAGGCCAGCTGTTCATCGGCTGCGCCGGCGGCATCAACACCACCGCTACTTTCTTCTACGACGCAAGTCCTCTCGAAGGAGAGAAGGAATTCGCGCAGTTCACCGTGGAAGGCGGAATCGGCGGCCATAGCGGTGACGACATCGACAAAGGCAGGGCCAACGCCCTGAACCTGCTTGCCAGATTCCTCCATCAGGTGATAGATTTCGAGGACGTGGAGCTTTGCTGCATCGACGGCGGCGGCAAGAGGAATGCCATCCCCCGCGACTGCACCGCAATCCTCGCCTTCGATCCCATATCCAAGGGTGGCATTATGGAGATCTTCGAGCGTTTCGCCGCTGAGATAAAGGACGAATACGCTTTCACCGATCCGGGAGTCCACGCTTCCGCTACCCCTGCAACCTGGGATTCGAACGCCATAGACCACGACGTGGCTACCGATCTTGTCGAAGCTATGGTGGCAGTGCCCAACGGCGTGCTTGCAATGAGTGCCGAGCTCAAAGGTCTGGTGGAGACATCCAGCAACCTGGCGTCAGTGCATATGGGCAAGACAGGGGACGAGGAGCTTGCCGACCTCTACGGCGAATGCTGCATCACCATTGCAACTAGCCAGCGCAGCTGCATCAATTCTGCAAGGGAATGGGCTGCCCAGCGGGTCGAGGCAACTTTCGACCTGGCAGGAGCTATGGTTACCCACGAATCCCGCTATCCCGGCTGGAAACCCAAAATGGAATCATACGTCCTCGAAGTGTCCCGCAATTCCTACAGGCGTCTGTTCGGAGTGGAGCCTATAGTCCGCTCGATCCACGCAGGACTGGAGTGCGGCCTCTTCCTCGACAAATATCCCGATCTCGATATGATCTCCTTCGGACCTACCCTGAGAGGCGTGCACGCTCCCGGCGAGAAGCTGGAGCTGGCATCACTCGACAAGTTCTGGGATCTTCTGCTCGACGTGCTGGACAATATCAGGTAGAGCTATGGCAAGGAAAAGGAATATGATAGCCCCTTCGATCCTTTCGGCTGATTTCGGCCATCTGGAGAGGGATATCGAGATGCTCAACGAGTCGTCTTGCGACTGGATCCATCTCGACGTGATGGACGGCGTGTTCGTGCCCAATATCTCTTTCGGCTTCCCGGTGCTCAAACCTGTTGCGAAGGTGGCCCGCAAGCCCCTTGACGCCCACCTTATGATAGTCGAGCCCGAGAAGTTCATCAAGCGCTTCGCCGACCTGGGAGTCGACTACCTCAGCGTCCACTACGAGACCTGCCCGAAGCTGCGTGAGACCATCGCGATGATCCGCGAGAATGGAATGAAGCCCGGAGTGGTGGTCAATCCGGACACGGAGGTCAAGGTGCTCAAGCCCTTCCTGAAGGATGTCGAATATGTGCTCATAATGTCGGTGTATCCCGGCTTCGGCGGGCAGTCTTTCATCCCTCACTCAGTCGACAAGGTCAAGGAACTCAAGGCGATGAGGAAGGAGGAAGGGGCCAGCTTCCTGATTGAGATCGACGGCGGCATCAACCTCGACAATGTGGCGATGCTCCGCGAGGCGGGAGTGGACATATTCGTTGCAGGCAACACAGTCTTCTCAGCCGAGGATCCCAAGGCCTGCATATGCCGTATGGCAGAACTCTAGCTGTTTCAGATAATATATTGCAGCTCCTTGAAGGCGAAGGCTCTCTCGCCCTCTTCGGTGTCGATGAGGACTCTGGCGGTCTTGTCCACACCCTTGATGGCGCCGGTGAAAGTCTGGCCTGTGGCGGTGTCGATATAGCTGCATTGCTCGCCAAGCCTGTAGAGAGAAGCTACATAGCGCTCGGCTGTTTCCGGTGAGCGTCTGTCGTATTCGCGGAAGATGAAATGGAGGAGGCTCAGGAGTTCATCCTTGAGGTCGTAGCTGACATCGGTCAGCATCGAGAGCGACACGGGGTTGGGAATGTCGGGGCTGAAGGAGATCTGGTTGAGGTTGAAACCGATGCCCACGATGCTGCTGACGAGTTCGCTCCCATTGACAGTGTTCTCTATCAGTATCCCGCATATTTTCCTGTCATAGACATAGATGTCGTTAGGCCATTTGATCTTTGCGGCTATGCCCTTGCTCCTTATGTAGTCCGCAATGCCCAGAGTGACAGCCTGTGAAATGATGAACTGGTCTTCGGCCGCGATGTCCGAAGGTTTGAACAATATGGAAAAAAGCAGATTCTCAGCCTTCGCACTTTCCCAGCCGTTTCCGCGCTGCCCTTTTCCGGCAGTTTGGAAATCGGTCATATAGACAGTCCTGTCGGCAAGTTCCTCCTTGTCGAGGGCTATGCGATTATTGGTGGAATCGATTGTTTTAAACCATTTAATTTTCATAAATTTACACCTTTAAAGGCCAAAGTTAATCAAATATGATAGAGAACGAAGACAAAAAAGAACTGCAGGTGATTGCCGACGCGATGCTCGACAAAAAGGCGAAAGGCGTTATGAGCCTAGACCTTACGGGCATAGGCACAGCGATTACCGACTACTTCGTAGTGTGCAATGCCGACAGCACCACCCAGGTTGTCGCCATTTGTGACAATGTCGAGGAGTTTATGCTCGACCGCTGCAAACGCAGTCCCATCCGCAAGCAGGGCCGCGAAAATGCATTCTGGGTGATACTTGATTATGGAAACATAGTGGCTCACATCTTCAAGACAGAGTACCGCGATTTCTACCGTCTGGAAGACCTGTGGGCAGATGCACAGAAAACAGAATACGATGAGCAACAATAATAACAACAATCCGAATCCTGACGACAACGCCGGCAAGAACAATCCGTTCAAACCACTTGGCAATACGCCTCCCGGCGGAAAGAAACCAGTCAACATTTTTACGGTTCTCCTCTATATCGCCATTTTCGGCGCCCTGATCTTTATGTGGCAGAGCGTCGGCAAAAGCGCCGAACCCCAGAAGAAGGAGTGGCTGTCCATCAAGGACGACCTGCTCGCCAGCGGAGATGTGGAGAAGATCGTTTTCACCAGGAACCTCGACAAGGCCGAGATATTCCTCAAGGCCGACAGCGTCAGCAAATACCGCAACCAGTTCGGTGGCGTGGACCCTGTGACCGGCCCTCAGTTCTACTTCCTCGTGTCAGGAAGTTTCGACGCTGAGACCGAGTTCGGTCAGGTGCTGGAGCAGATGCCCGAGGAGCAGCGTTTCGAAGTCGTCACCGAAGAGCAGAACAACAACTGGGTCAGAGTGATCGACTGGCTGCTGTTCCCCCTGCTGCTGCTTGCGATGTGGCTCATCCTGCTGCGCCCTATGCGCAATATGGGTGCAGGCGGCGGCCCCAACGGCGTGTTCAACGTGGGCAAGTCGCAGGCCAAGATGTACGACAAGAACAGCACCACCCAGAAGGTGACATTCAAGGATGTGGCCGGACTGGAGGAGGCGAAGGTCGAGATTATGGAAATCGTCGACTTCCTGCGCAACCAGAAGAAATACACCGCCCTCGGCGGAAAGATTCCGAAAGGAGCCCTGCTCGTGGGCCCTCCCGGCACCGGCAAGACCTTGCTGGCCAAGGCTGTGGCAGGAGAGGCCGACGTGCCGTTCTTCTCGATGTCAGGCTCTGACTTCGTGGAGATGTTCGTGGGTGTGGGAGCTTCCCGTGTCCGCGACCTGTTCCGCCAGGCCAAGGAGAAGGCTCCGTGCATCGTGTTCATCGATGAGATCGACGCTGTGGGCAGACGCAGGGGCGCCGGCCTGGGCGGCGGCAATGATGAAAGAGAGCAGACCCTCAACCAGCTGCTCGTCGAGATGGACGGTTTCGGTGCGAACGAGGGCGTAATAGTCATCGCGGCTACCAACCGCCCCGATATACTCGACCACGCTTTGCTCCGCCCCGGACGTTTCGACCGTCAGATAACGGTCAATTATC
>JAGCFF010000051.1 GCA_017650285.1 Bacteroidales bacterium | reverse complement strand
GTGGCCGCAGAAGGAATGCAGGACAGTCTTGATGCCTGGAAAGAAAAATATATCGAACAGGGTAGGAAATCACTAAAAGAAAACTCTGACGATTATTATCGGAATGTTTACAAGGTCAGGATGGACTCCTCCAAAGACAAGATGCAGTGGACCTCTCCCGAAGGCACTTCCCGCTACATCAAGCGTAAAGAAATCTAGCGCTTGCACAAAAAAAGAAGGCGGCCGAATCGGTCGTCTTCTTTGATTAATCCCCGTGCTCCCTCAGGGTCTCGAACCCTGGACCCCAACATTAAGAGTGTCGTGCTCTACCAACTGAGCTAAGGAAGCATTCCCGTTTGGGACTGCAAATGTAGTCAACTTTTTCGAAGTTGCAACCGTAATATTAAAAATTGTTACATTTGTCCTGATAGTTTTTCAAGAAAATGGATTTTACCAAGGTACTTCAGAAGATTTTATCATACGCGAAGGAGGAAGCCGCAAGGCTCGGCAACAACACAGTCACCACCGACCACCTGTTCCTCGGCATCCTCCGCGACGGAGACAACGACGCGATAGACACGATCAAGACTTTCGGGGGCAATCCCGACAACATAAAGGCCGAAATCGAGAGCGTGATCGGCACCCAGCAGTACATCCCCTACGACAAGGCGGCAAGCGTGAAGGTTTCGAAAGACATCGAAGACGTCTACCGCAACCTCTCCACCGAGCTCATCGAGTGCAACGCCGACGCACCCAAGATGACCCACCTCCTGCTTGCCATCATCAAGGAGTCGTACAACACCGTGACTCCCGTGCTGCGCCGCTACGGCATCACCCACGAAAGCGTGCGCAACTATGTGATGGCCGGCAACATCGCAGGCAAAGAGACCCCGAAGGAAGAGCCCGCAGCAGCCAAACCCCAGCCGCAGGCCGCCCCCAAGCCGGAGAAGAAAGGCACCGCCACCCTCGACAAGTACGGCATCGACCTTACAGCAGAGGCTGTCAGCGGCAAGCTTGACCCTGTCGTATGCCGCGAGAAGGAAGTGGAGCGCATCTTCCAGATCCTCTGCCGCCGCAAGAAGAACAACCCGGTGCTGATAGGCGATCCCGGCGTAGGAAAATCTGCGATCGTGGAAGGCCTGGCACAGGACATAGCCAACAAGAAGGCCCCTGCGGCCCTGCTCGACAAGAGGATAGTCAGCCTCGACATGAGCGCCATCGTGGCCGGAACCAAATACCGCGGCCAGTTCGAGGAGCGCCTCAAAGCCGTGCTGGACGAAGTGAAATCGGCCGGAGACGTGATCCTGTTTGTTGACGAGGTCCACACCCTGGTGGGTGCGGGCGGTCCCGCAGGCTCCCTGGATGCCGCAAACATCCTCAAGCCCGCCCTGGCCCGTGGAGAGATCCAGTGCATCGGAGCCACGACCCTCGACGAATACCGCGAGATTATCGAGAAGGACGGAGCGCTGGAGCGCCGCTTCCAGAAAGTCATCGTGGACCAGACCGACTTCGACCAGACCCTGCTCATCCTGCAGACCCTCAAGCCCAAATACGAGGCTTTCCATAATGTCGAATACACACCCGAGGCCCTCAATGCCTGCGTGGTGCTGTCGAACCGCTACATCACCGACCGCAGCCAGCCCGACAAGGCCATCGACGCGATGGACGAGGCAGCCGCACGCTACAGCGTAAGGAAATACGACAGCCAGACCTCTTCGGAGATGGACGCTGTCAACGCCAAGCTCGAGAAGGTAAGGCAGGACAAGAGGGACGCCGCCATCGGAGAAGACTTCAAGAAGGCGGCCGAACTGCGCAAGGAAGAAGTGGCCCTCGAGTCGGAGCAGCAGGCCCTCGCAACGCCGGCCGCACCGCAGCAGAAGCCCGTGGTCACCGAGCAGGACATCGCGAGCGTCATTTCGATGATGTCGAACGTGCCCGTAAGCAAGGTTTCCGAAGCCGAGACCGACAAGCTCATCCAGATGGCGCCGCGCCTGAAGACCAAGATCATCGGTCAGGACGACGCAGTGGACAAGGTGGTAAGGGCCATCCAGCGCAACCGTGCCGGCCTGCGCGACCCCAACAAGCCCATCGGAACCTTCATCTTCCTCGGCCCTACCGGTGTCGGAAAGACGCAGCTGGCCAAGAAGCTTGCGGAATATATGTTCGACAGCAGCGACAATATGATCCGCATCGATATGAGCGAGTATATGGAGAAGTTCTCTGTCAGCGCGCTGATCGGAGCGCCTCCGGGCTATGTAGGCTACAACGAGGGCGGACAGCTCAGCGAGCGCGTGCGCCGCAAACCCTATTCAGTGGTGCTGCTCGACGAGATCGAGAAGGCTCATCCCGACATCTTCAACATACTGCTCCAGGTGCTTGACGAAGGCCGCCTGACCGACAGCGCCGGCCGTCACATCGACTTCCGCAACACGATACTCATAATGACTTCGAACATCGGCAGCCGCGAGCTGAAGGATTTCGGAAACAGCATAGGATTCAAGACCCCGTCGACCGACCGCAACCAGCGCAACAACGAGATCATCGAGAAGGCCCTGAACAAGAAGTTCACCCCGGAATTCCTCAACAGGATCGACGACCGCATCCTCTTCAATTCGCTCAGCGAGGAAGACATCGAGAAGATATGCGACATAGAGCTGCAGGAACTGCTCGGCAGGATGAAGGCTCTGGGCTACGACATCGAGATCAAGCCCGAGACCAAGAAGCTCGTGTGCGAGCAGGGCTATGACCCCGAATACGGAGCCCGCCCGCTCAAACGCGCCATCCAGAAATACATCGAAGACCCGCTGTCGGAGATGATCATAGCCGGCCAGCGTCCGGAGAGCATTTAGTCTAAACTATACATATAGTAGGGTTCCATCAGGTGGTCGTAGGGAGTCTCCTTGGCAATGCGTCCGCCGTGCACCGCAATGCATTCCACCACGGCATTTACGGCAACCTTGCCGTCCGACACCCTTATTATGTCCTCGTAGACCACATAGCGCACGCCTTCGCGCTTGAGATTGACGCATACGTCGAAATCTTCGCCTCCCCTGAGCGGAGTCTTGAAGCGCATCTCGATGCGTGAGACCATGAACAGATAGTCGTTGGCGGTACACTCCCGGTACTCGATCCCGATCGACCTCAGGAATTCATTGCGGCCGCATTCCAGATAGTGCTGGTAGTTGGCATTGTTGACGACGCCTTCGATGTCGCATTCATAGTCCCTGACCCTCATCCGGAGACGGTAGACATACTCATTTGCATTCTCTTTCATAGGGGCTAATTTACGCAGATTTTCCAACAGATTCTTATCTTTGCGGCTGAAACTTATACACGATTATCTACTGACAAATGAAACGTCTGTTCTCTTTCATAGCAATGCTGACAGCCGTTGTCTTTCTGACCACGGCGGCTTCGGACCCCTATCAGGATGCGCTGAAGGCCGATCCCTACAATGCAGCCGGCAACTATCATCCCTACCCCGTGCCCAAATACTACGACACGAAGGCTCCCAAGGGCTATACTCCCTTCTATGTGAGCCACTACGGCCGCCACGGCAGCCGCTATCTCATCGGAGCCACAAGGTACACCCACTCCACCGAGATGATGGACAAGCTGCACGACGCAGGCCTGCTCACCAGCGACGGCGAAGCCCTGAGGAACGAGCTTATTGCAATGAAGGCAGCCCACGCAGGGCAGGACGGCATACTCACCCAGGTGGGAAGCCGCGAACACCAGGGCATCAGCAGCCGCCTCTACAAGAGGGCCAGGAAAGTGTTCCAGCAGAAGAAACGCAGGGATGTGCTCGTGGTCTCGACTCCGGTGCACCGCGTCCTACAGAGCGCTTTCAACTTCACCGGCGTGCTGAAGGGCAAGGAACCTGACCTCAACTTCCAGCTCTACAGCGGCGACAAATACAAGGACTATCTGGCCCGCTCGGTGCCCGACTCTGTCAGGGAGCCGCTCGAGGAGAAATGCAACGCCGTGCTCGAAGAGATGCTCAGCGAGCTTCTTACAGGCCCCGGGGTCGGCAGCAAGATCTTCAGGAACACCGGCAGGGTCCAGGAAATTCTCGGTGACGAGTCCCTCGCCAAGTTCATGTACACGCTGCTCGAAGAGAGCTCCATCGCAAAATGCCTCGACATCGATGTCGATCCGTTCTCGCATTTCACCGACGAGGAGATACTGGCATTCGGCAAGATCTACAATGCACGCTCGATGTATGCGTTCCACCGCAGCCAGGAATGCGGCAACCCGAACAACACCATCACCGGCATTCCGCTGCTGCTCGACTTCATCCTCAAGGCCGACGAGGCCCTGCGGCCGAACAGCACCAGATGCGCCGACCTGCGCTTCGGACACGACTCCGGCATCGGTCCGCTTCTGGGCACCATCGGCGTAGAAGGATATGACACCACCCCTTCACTCAAAGATGCGTGGAAGGAATGGCCTGCCTACGAATACATCCCGATGGGATCGAACTTACAGATGATATTCTACAGGAACCGTCAGGGCGACGTGATCGTCAAGATGCTCCGCAACGAGAAGGAGACCGTCATCCCCGCACTCGCACCTTTCGACGGACCTTATTATAAATGGGAAGACCTCAGGGCTTACTTCGCCGACATCTGCGGTCTGGATTAAAACTTTGAAACAATGATCAGAAACATAGGATTTGTGGCCCACGATTCCAGGAAACAGGAATTGATAGACTGGGTGAAATACAATGCAGAAACCATCAAGCAATGCACGCTTTACTGCACCGGCACTACCGGAAGACTCATCAGGCAAGCCCTTGTCGAGAAGCTCGGAGACGAGTGTCCCGAAGTGAACTGCCTGCTCAGCGGCCCGCTGGGCGGTGACGCCGAAGTGGGTGCCATGATAGCGGAAGGCAGGCTGGACATGCTTATCTTCTTCTGCGACAACCTCATCGTTCAGGGACACCAGAACGACGTGCTCGGCCTCAGCAGGCTCGCATCGCTCTACAACATCCCTTACGCTTCCAACCGCTCTTCTGCGGACTTCATCATCTCGTCACCCCTGTTCACCGATCCGGAGTATGAGAGGATGATCCCTGCCTGCATAGAAACCTACAAGAACCGCACACTCAAATAAACGACTGTCCCGATGGACACAATCATCATTCTCGACTTCGGCTCCCAATATACTCAGCTGATAGCACGCAAAGTGAGGGAACTGTACACCTATTGTGAAATCCATCCGTATAACAAGCTTCCCGAACTCACCGACGACGTCAAGGGTGTGATCTTTTCGGGCAGCCCCTATTCCTGCAACGCGCCGGACGCTCCGGTGCCGGACCTGGACGCCGTCAAAGGCAGGCTTCCCCTGCTGGCGATATGCTACGGAGCCCAGTATCTGGCCAAGTGGGGCGGCGGCAAGGTGCAGCAGTCCAAGATACGCGAGTACGGCAGGGCGAACCTGCAGTACATCGACCGCGACTGCCCTCTGATGCGCGGCGTGAGCGACCATTCACAGGTCTGGATGAGCCACGGCGACACCATCGAGTCCATCCCCGACGGATACAGCTGCATCTGCTCCACCGACAACGTGAAATACGCCGGTTTCCGCATCGACGGTGAGGAAACCTACGCCATCCAGTTCCACCCGGAAGTGCATCATTCGGTGGACGGCCTGGCCATCCTGCGCAATTTCGTGGTGGACATCTGCCACTGCGATCAGGGCTGGACAGCGGCATCGTTCGTCGACACCACCGTACAGGGCCTGAAGGAAAAGCTGGGGAACGACAAGGTGATCCTCGGCCTTTCGGGCGGCGTAGATTCGTCTGTGGCCGCTATGCTGCTGCACAGGGCCATCGGCAGCAACCTGCACTGCATCTTCGTGGACAACGGCCTGCTGCGCAAGAACGAGTTCAGCTCGGTGCTCGAGTCTTACCACGACATGGGCCTGAACGTGAAGGGAGTCGACGCCAAGGAGCGCTTCTACAAGGTGCTTGCGGGCGTCAGCGACCCCGAGGCCAAGCGCAAGGCCATCGGCAAGACCTTCATCGAGGTCTTCGACGCCGAGGCGAGCCTCGTCAAGGACGCGAAATGGCTTGCCCAGGGCACCATCTATCCCGACGTGATCGAGTCGTCCTCCGTCAAGGGGCCGAGCGTCACCATAAAGTCCCACCACAATGTCGGAGGTCTGCCGGCATATATGCAGCTCAAGCTCGTGGAGCCGCTGCGCCTGCTCTTCAAGGACGAAGTCCGCAAAGTGGGCCGTCAGCTGCAGATGCGCCAGGAACTGCTCGGCAGGCATCCTTTCCCGGGCCCTGGACTGGCTATCCGCATCCTGTCGGACGTCACCCCCGAGAAGGTGCGCATCCTCCAGGAGGTGGACGACATCTTCATCCGCGGCCTGCGCGAGAACAACCTCTACGACAAGGTATGGCAGGCAGGCGCAATGCTGCTTCCTGTCCGCTCGGTGGGCGTGATGGGTGACGAAAGGACCTACGAAAGCGTGGTTTCGCTCCGTGCCGTCGAATCGGTGGACGGAATGACTGCCGACTGGGCCCATCTGCCCTACGACTTCCTCGCAAAGGTTTCCAACGAAATCATCAACCGCGTCAAGGGGGTCAACCGCGTAGTCTACGACATCAGCTCCAAACCCCCGGCAACCATAGAGTGGGAGTAGCCTCTACTTCTTCTCCTTCAGGGCCGCAGCGACGAAGCTGACGAAGATGGGATGGGGATTCTCGGGGGTGCTTTTGAGTTCCGGATGGAACTGGACACCTATGAAGAAGGGGTGTCCGGGGATTTCCACGATTTCGGCCAGTCCGCTTGCCGGATTCACACCGCTTACTGCCATTCCCGCCTTTTCCAGGTCAGCCTCATAGGCCGCGTTCAGCTCGTAACGGTGGCGGTGCCTTTCCGATATCTCCTGCTTGCCATAGATTGAAGCCGCAAGACTGCCGGGCTTAAGGGCGCAGGGATATGCGCCGAGCCTCATCGTGCCGCCCTTTATGACAGTCTTTTTCTGGTCCTCCATCATATCGATGACGGGATTCGCCGTGTCGGGATTCGCTTCAGTACTGTCGGCATCTTGCAACCCGAGCACGTTGCGGGCATACTCGATGACTGCCATCTGCATACCGAGGCAGATTCCGAAGAAAGGAATGCCGTTCTCGCGGGCATACCTGACTGCCTCTATCTTGCCTTCGAGGCCCCTGCTGCCGAAGCCCGGCGCCACGAGGATGCCGTCCATCCTGCCCAGCTGCTCGGCTATGTTCGACGGGTTGAGATGCTCGCTGTGC
>JAGCFF010000050.1 GCA_017650285.1 Bacteroidales bacterium | reverse complement strand
GCATCCATAATACTGTTCCGAACCCCTCCCTTCCGTCATAATGACAGAAGGGAGGTTTTTCTGTTGCACTATTCTAAAACCAGAGAGATATGAAAATCAGGAGACGTTGGAAAATCCTGATGGCGGCGTGACGAGCACTACGGCCTCGACATCTACGAACACGGAGAGACCTGCTACAACAGCTGATTGCATCATATTATTGCGTATCTTTGGGATAACCTAAAGACTGATAATATGAAGAACATTGCGATGAAAGTCGCCGCACTGGCGATTGCAGCCCTCATACTCGCAGGCTGCGGAGAGAAGAAGCAACCCGGAGCGATCCCCACCGACCGCGAAGTCGAAGCCAAGGTGGAAAGCGTCCTCAAGGGAATGACCCTCAAGGAGAAGGCCGGACAGATGGTCCAGATCAACATCTCCGCGCTGGAGGACGACACCCACGAAGCCATCGACCCTGCCAAGCTCGACAAGGTCATCGGAGAATACAAGGTCGGCTCCATCCTCAACGTGATGCACGACGCCGCCCACTCCCGCGAGCACACCGCCGCAATGGTACGGCAGATTCAGGAGAAATCGATGGAAGCCATCGGCATCCCCTGCATCTACGGACTGGATATGATCCACGGCGCATCGTACCTCATCGAGGGCTCCCTCTATCCCCAGGAGATCAACCTGGCGGCGACTTTCAACCGCGAATATCCCCGTATGATGGGCGAGGCCATAGCCTACGAGACCAGGGCCGCACAGGTGCCCTGGGTGTTCTCGCCCGTTATGGACCTCGGACGCGACCCGCGCTGGCCTCGAATGTGGGAAAGCTGGGGCGAAGACCCATATCTGCAGGCTGAGATGGCCCGCACCGAGACCCTGGCCGTCCAGGGAGCCGATCCCAACCACGTGGACCTGGAGCACGCAGCCGTCAGCATCAAGCATTTTATGGGTTACGGCGTGCCGCACACAGGCAAGGACCGCACCCCTGCATATATCATCGAGAGCGACCTGCGCGAGAAGTTCTTCCGTCCGTTCAAGGAGTGCTTCCAGGCCGGAGCCCTCACCGCGATGGTCAATTCCGCCTCCATCAACGGCATCCCCACCCACGCCAACAAGACCCTTCTCACCGGCTGGGTCAAGGAGCAGCTGGGCTGGGACGGAATGCTGGTGACTGACTGGGCCGACATCGACAACCTCTTCAACCGCGACCACGTTGCAGCCGACAAGCACGAGGCGGTAGCCCTCGGCATCAACGCTGGCATCGATATGATAATGGACCCTTATGATCCCGAGTGCGTGAACGTCATCGTGGACCTGGCCGAATCGGGCGAGATCCCGATGTCCCGCATCGACGATGCAGTGCGCCGCGTCCTCCGCCTGAAGGTGCGCCTGGGCCTGTTCGACAACCCCACCTGGGAGCACAGCTACCCTGAATTCGCCGGCGAACGCTTCGCTAAGGAGTCCTATGCCGCAGCCCTGGAGTCAGAGGTGCTGCTGAAGAACGAGGGAGGCATCCTTCCCCTCAAGGGCACCGAGCGCATCCTCGTCACCGGCCCCAACGCCAACAGCCTGCGCGCAATGAACGGCGGCTGGAGCTACACCTGGCAGGGCAGCGCCGACAGTTTCGTGCCTCAGTACAACACCTTCCAGGAAGCCCTCAGCCAGCGCTTCCCCGGCAAGGTGACCTGGGTTCCCGGAGTTGTCTATGACGAGCGCTACGGTATGTGGGAGCGCGACATCGTGGCCAGCATACAGCAGGCCGTGAACGTGGCCCGCGGCGTCGACGTGATTGTCTGCTGCGTGGGCGAGAACAGCTACTGCGAGACTCCCGGCAACACCGACGACATCAACCTCTCAGCCAACCAGAAGGACCTTGTGAAGGCTCTCGCAGCCACCGGCAAGCCCATCATCCTCGTGCTTAACGAAGGCCGTCCCCGCATCATCGGCGACATCGAGCCGCTCGCCAAGGCAGTGGTGGACGTGATGCTGCCGTCGAACTACGGCGGCGACGCTCTGGCAGCCCTGCTGGCCGGCGACGAGAACTTCTCCGGCAAGCTGCCTTTCACCTATCCCAAGCATATCAACTCCCTGCATACCTACGACTACAAAGTGTCGGAGCACCGCGAAGTGATGGATGGTTCTTACAACTATGATGCAATAATGGACGTCCAGTGGCCCTTCGGCTTCGGACTGAGCTATACCAGCTACTCATACAGCGACTTCAAGCTCCTCGGCTCAGAAAACTTCAAGGCCGGCGATATGCTCAGGTTCTCTGTCAAGGTGACCAACGCCGGAGACCGCGACGGCAAGGAGGCTGTGCTTCTCTACAGTTCCGATCTCGTGGCTTCGCTGATTCCCGATGTGAAGAGGCTCCGCGGCTTCGAGAAGATCGACCTTAAGGCCGGCGAAAGCAAGACAGTGACTTTCGACCTGCCTGCCAACGAGCTGGCCTTCGTGGGTGCCGACGGCAAGTGGCGCCTTGAGAAAGGAGATTTCCGCATCTCCTGCGGCGGACTTGGCGTAATGGTCAACTGCACCGAGACCAAGGTCTGGGACAGCCCGAACATCCCAGCTGCAGATTAAAGATGCTATTTCTGTTTTTTACCTGCCATCCTTTTCAGTTTTTTCATTTTTAATGATACATTTGCACTTTAGTAAGTGCGGCCTTTTGCGCAGTTGCAAAAGGCCATTTTTTTAAAATTTCAATATTAAAGAACCACGATGGAGAAAAGATTCATTCTTCCCGAAGACCAGATTCCGAGGCAATGGTATAACATTCAGGCAGAAATGCCCAACAAACCCCTGCCTATGCTCAACCCTGGCACCAAACAGCCCGTTACAGTTGATGAATTGAGCCACATCTTTTCGAGAGCGGCATCAGAACAAGAATTGAACACCACAGACGCCTGGATCGACATCCCGGAGCCTGTACGCGAGCTTTATAAATACTACCGTTCGACACCGCTCGTGCGTGCATACGGTCTCGAGAAAGCTCTCGGCACCCCTGCACACATCTATTTCAAGAACGAGAGCGTGAGCCCGGTGGGTTCACACAAACTGAACAGCGCCCTGCCTCAGGCATACTACTGCGCCCAGGAAGGCATCACCAACGTAACAACCGAGACCGGCGCCGGCCAGTGGGGTACAGCCCTCTCATACGCTGCCAAGGTCTTCGGCCTCGAGGCTGCCGTGTATATGGTGAAGATCTCTTACGAGCAGAAACCCTACCGCCGCAGCATCATGCAGACCTACGGTGCGCAGGTGATCGCATCTCCGTCAATGTCTACCAGGGCCGGCAAGGACATCCTTACCGCACAGCCCAACTACCAGGGATCCCTCGGTACCGCCATCAGCGAGGCCGTGGAGCTTGCCCTCAACACTCCGAACTGCCGTTACTCACTCGGTTCAGTGCTCAACCACGTAGTGCTGCACCAGTCGATCATCGGCCTCGAGGCTGAGAAACAGATGGCTATGGCAGGTGAATATCCCGACCTCGTGATCGGTTGCTTCGGCGGCGGCAGCAACTTCGGCGGCATCGCCTTCCCGTTCATGCGCCACTGCTTCACCGGCGAGCGCAAGACCAAGTTTATCGCAGCCGAGCCTTCAGCCTGCCCGAAATTCACCAAAGGCGTATACCACTACGACTTCGGCGATGAGGCCGGTTACACTCCGCTGATCGCTATGTACACCCTCGGCCATACCTTCCAGCCCGCCAACATCCACGCCGGCGGTCTGCGCTACCACGGTGCAGGTATGATCATCTCTCAGCTCTACAAGGACGGATGGCTGTCAGCAGTCGACATCCCTCAGAACGAAACCTTCAAGGCCGGTATCCTCTTCTCTCAGGCCGAAAGCATAATCCCCGCTCCCGAATCTTGCCACGCCATCGCTGCCACAATCCGCGAGGCCCTCAAGTGCAAGGAGACAGGCGAAGAGAAAGTCATCCTCTTCAACCTCAGCGGACACGGACTGATCGATATCGCAGCTTACGACAAGTATCTGGCAGGCGACCTGACAGACGCTACAGTTTCTGACGAATACATCCAGAAGAGCATTGCCGAGCTTAAAGCCAAGATGGGCGAATAAAGCCGATGGAAGGAAGCAGCTATAAGGTAAGGCAGAGCCAGAGAATCCAGACATCCATACTCAGCAAGGCTGAAAAGAAAGCCTTGAACTGGCTGGCCGCAAGGCAGCCGGACTGGGTGACCTCCGATATGCTCACTGCAGTCGGATGCGTCGGTGCAGTCCTCATCGCACTGGGATATGCGCTGTCCGGAATAAATATCAATTTCCTCTGGCTCTCCACCTTAGGCTTGCTTGTCAACTGGTACGGCGACTCTCTCGACGGAACCCTGGCCCGCTACCGCGACACACAGAGGCCTACCTATGGCTTCTTCGTGGACCATATGATAGACTGTATGAGCGAAGTGGTGATGTTCGTGGGTCTGGGTCTGTCTCCGCTGATTCATTTCAATCTGGCGATGCTTGCCCTGGTGTGCTATCTGCTGATGTCGATTTATGTCTATATCACTGCACATCTCAAGGGACAATTCAAGTTGTCTTATGCCAAGCTCGGACCGACTGAACTGCGCGCTGTCGCAGCCCTGGTGAATACAATTCTCATATATGTGGCCTCCATCAGGGAATTCGCGCTGCGCTTTTCATTATTTGGCCACAATGTCAGCCTGACCCTGCTCGATTTGGTAGCTGTCGCCATAATACTGATCCTGCTGGTGTCACTGGTTGTAAACTTCTTCAAGGATGCGAAGGAATACGCCAAACTCGATCCCAAGAAGGGGAAGTGAGCCGGCAAACGTAATCCTGGGCATCGACGAACTTTGCAGGATGTCGCCGGTGTTCAAAGGCCGCATCGGCAGGGCTTTCGCAAAGCTGCTGATGGACGTCTTCAGCATCTCCCGCATCAACAGACTCTACGACGGCGCGGCAGCGTCGCAAGGCATCGAGGCCTGCTCCAAGGTCATCGACGGAATGGGTTGCAACTACCTTGTCGGCAATGCATCCAATCTTGACCTCATTCCGGAGGAAGGAGCGTTCATCACCGTCAGCAACCATCCTTACGGAGGTCTGGACGGGCTCATCCAGATCGAGCTGGTTGGCTCCCGCAGGAAAGACTACCGCTTCATAGTGAACAACATCCTGGCCCGCGCCGAATCGCTCGGCGACGCCTTCATCACCGTCACTCCCACGACTACCGAGAAGAAAGCCCCCGATGCAGTGACCGTCGGCGGCGTCAAGAAGATTATGCTTCAGCTTCAGGAAGGCCACGGCCTGGGCTGCTTCCCGTCAGGGGCAGTGTCGGACTACAAGCCGAAGCTGCGCAAGCTGCAGGACAGGGAGTGGCAGGCCAGTATGCTGCGCATCATCCAGAAGGCCAAGGTTCCGGTCATCCCCATCTATTTCCCCGACCGCAACTCGCGCTTCTTCTATTTCCTCGGCCTGATAAGCTGGAAGCTGAGGCTGCTGAGGCTGCCCTCGGAATATTTCAACAAGAACAAAGGCGTCCACAGGGTGATTGTTGGCAAGCCTGTCATCGTCGAGGAGCAGCTTCAGTACAAAGACCTCGAGGCCTACGGCAAAATGCTCCGAGAAAAGGTCTACGGAATGCCCGTCCCGGAGGAATACACTCCGAGGGAGAGCATTCACGCTCCGAAAACTTCCTTATAGAATTCCTCTACGGTGAAAGTAGGGATGGATGATATCACATTTTGCAAAAAATGATAACACAGCCCAGATGTAGTGCAGTTTTACTTTTCGCGTTCCTTGTAGAGCTGCCAGGAGTTGTAGAGGTTGTGCCAGATGCTGTAGAGGCCGCCGGCGAGGGAGGTGACCGGATTCATAAAGGTGTAGGCCACCCATATCAGGAACATAGTGTTCTTCTGCCCGAACGACTGGCCGGCCGTCACGCGGTCGGAGTAGCGCTCCCCTATCCTGTGGCCGAGCGCGAACTGCAGCACGCAGGTCAGGGCCGAGATGACGCCGATGCCGACGATGTAGTACCAGGCGATGTCGGTGTGCACCAGGGAGCGGGTGGTGATGGCGAGCGCCAGCGCGAGGCAGATCGTCCAGAGATAGAACGCCAGGTCCTTGGGCTTGCACACAAGCTTGTTGACCTTGGGCAGGAAATACCTCACCAGCACAGCCAGGATCAGCGGCAGCACGAGTATCGAGAACACCTTCCCCATCATCGTCCCGAGCGCCTGAACGAAGCTCATCGTGGTGTCCGGATTCAGCAGCGGCACCGAAACTGAGATCAGGAAGGCCGTGAGCACGTTGATCAGCATCGTGTAGGTCACGGTCGAAGCCATATCTCCGCCCAGCTTGTCGGTCACCACCACTGCGGCAGTGGCCGTCGGGCATATCATACACAGCATAAAGCTCTCGATGAGGATATCCACCGACTCGCTGAAGTCAGTCAGGCAGAGCAGCAGCACCATCAGCAGATAGACGCCGCCCTGGATCAGCAGCATCCAGAGATGCCACGGACGGAAACGGACGGTCTTGGGGTCGATCTTGCTGAACGACAGGAACAGCATGCAGAAGAGCAGCGCGGGCTGAAGGAAGCCCACCAGCTTGTTGGCGGCAACGTGAGCCGCAGGAGGCAGATTGAGGGCCGCAAAGATGAAATAGGCTGCGACGCCCGCAGCCATAGACACGGGAAGCGCCCAGTTCTTCAGGAATGTGACGAACTTGCTCAAGCTCTGTTGATGTAGTCGACTATCCAGGCTCCGACCTCTTTGGTGCCGTATTTCGCTCCACCCTCGACCTGAATCTCGGGAGTGCGGACATTGGCGTCGAGAGAAGCCTTCACAGCCTTGCGGATGAGAGCGCCCTCTTCCTTGCAGTCGAAATATTCGAACAGCATAGCCACAGAAAGGATCTGTGCCAGCGGGTTGGCTATGTTCAGACCCTTGGCCTGGGGCCACGAGCCGTGGATGGGCTCGAACACGGGGGTATGCTCTCCGGTTGAAGCCGAAGGCAGAAGGCCCATGCTTCCGGTGATGCAGCTGCCCTCGTCGGTAAGGATGTCGCCGAAGGTGTTTTCGGTCACCATCACGTCGAAGAAGGTAGGCTCCTGGATCATCCTCATCGCGGCGTTGTCGACATACATATAGTCGGTGCGCACGTCGGGATAGCTGCTTTCCATCTCCTGGGCGACCTGACGCCACAGCCTGCTGGATGCAAGCACGTTGGCCTTGTCGACCACGGTGAGGTGGCGGCCACGGCGGCGGGCATACTCGAAGCCGACCTTCAGGATGCGCTCGATCTCGCCGCGGGTGTAGTAGTTCGTGTCGTAGGCCTTGTCATTGTCCTGATATTTCTCACCGAAATACATACCTCCGGTGAGCTCGCGGATGCAGATGAAGTCGGCGCCGCGCACGAGGTCCTCGCGGAGCGGAGACTTGTGGATGAGGCAGTCGAAGGTCTCGACCGGACGGATGTTGGCGAACAGGCCGAGCTTCTTGCGCATTGCCAGAAGGCCCTGCTCGGGACGCACCTTGGCGGTCGGGTCATTGTCGAACTTGGGGTCGCCCACAGCAGAGAAAAGCACTGCGTCGGCTTCCATGCAAGCCTGGAAAGTATCCTCCGGGAAGGGGTCTCCCACTGCATCGATCGCGGCGGCGCCGCAGATCGCTTCCTTATAAGAAACCTTGTGGCCGAATTTGGCGCAAACAGCGCTCATCACGTCAACACCCTGTTTTGAAATCTCAGGTCCGATGCCGTCTCCGGCAAGAACTGCTATCTTGAAATCCATATTGTCTGATTATTTATTGTTTTCCTTGTTTTCGACGGCCAGAATGTTCAGCATCTTGAGAGTAGCCTTGATGGCAGCCTCGACCTGGTCGGCGTCGAGACCGCGGGTATGAATCACGCGACCGTTCCAGTCCCAGTAGATGGTGGTCTGGACGAGGGCGTCGGTACGGCCTCCGGGAGGAATCGACACGACGTAGTCGGTCAGCCACGGGAATGCCGTATGCATATTGTCCTTGTAGATGTGGCGCACGGCACGCACGAAGGCGTCGTACTGACCGTCTCCGCTTGCCTGGCCTTCGTATATCTCACCGTCTATCTCCAGCTTGACGCTGGCTATGGGCTTCAGGCCGTACGCGGTGGTAACCATATAGCTCAGGAGCTTGACGCGGTCTTCTTCGGGGCTGTCGTGCTTGAGCACGTCGCTCACGATGTACGGCAGGTCGTCGGCGGTCACCACTTCCTTCTTGTCGCCCAGCTCTATGATACGCTCGGTGACGCGGCGGGTCTGCTCGGGAGTGAGCTCCAGGCCGAGATTCTCGAGATTCTTGAGGATGTTGGCCTTGCCGCTGTTCTTGCCGAGAGCATATTCCCTCTTGCGTCCGAAACGCTCGGGGATGAGGTCGTTGCAGTAGAGGTTGTCCTTCTTGTCGCCGTCGGCGTGGACTCCGGCCACCTGGGTGAAGACATATTCTCCCACCACCGGGCGGTTCGGCGGAATCGGAACGCCTGAATAGCTGGCGACCATACGGCTGACTTC
>JAGCFF010000049.1 GCA_017650285.1 Bacteroidales bacterium | reverse complement strand
CCTTACCATTCCGAGGAACGAGTTGTTCAGCAGGACTATCTTCACGTCGATGTTGTTCTGGAGTATGGTTCCGAGCTCCTGTATGTTCATCTGCAGGCCGCCGTCACCCACTATGGCCACAACCTGGGCGTCGGGACGTCCGCACTTGGCTCCGATTGCCGCCGGAAGCGCGAATCCCATGGTGCCGAGTCCGCCTGATGTGATCCAGCCGGTCTTCATAGTCAGCTTGAGGTAGCGGGCCGCGAACATCTGGTTCTGTCCTACGTCGGTCACCAGCACCACGTTGCTGCCGTAGCTCTTTTCGCTGGTGCTGACTTTCTCGATGTAGTGGCTGTTGATAGCGTCGACCACCTGTGCCATATTGAGCTTGGGACTGCGGAGCATCGGGCCGATGACATTCTCTTTCTCCTTGTCGTACTGGTCGTATCCGAAGCGTCTCCAGGCCTCACGGTCCTTGAACACAAGTCCTTCGCAGATCGCCTCCAGCATCTGGCGGGCATCGCCGTGGATCTGCAGGTCGACCTGGATGTTCTTGTTGAACTCGGTCTTGTCTATGTCGATGTGGATGATCTGTGCATTCTGGGCATAGCCTCCGGTATTTCCGGTCACACGGTCCGAGAAACGCATACCCACCGCCAGTATCACGTCGGCCTGCTGTGTCATGGCATTCGCCGACATATTGCCGTGCATACCCACCATTCCGATATAGTAATGGTCGTGGAAGTTCATCGCGCTTCGGCCGAGCAGCGTACAGGCCACGGGGATGCAGCCCTTGTTGGCGCATTCGGCGAGAACGGCCTCGGCTCCCGAGATGAGCACTCCCTGTCCTGCGATGATCAGGGGCTTCTCGGCATTGTTGAGCATTTCGATGGCCTTCTGGATGTTCATCTCGCGTTTCTCGAGGTTCACCTTGCGGGGAACATACACCATACGGTCGAGAGCAGCCTTGAGGTCGTAGCGGTAGCGGAACTTGTCCACCTGGGCATTCTTGGTGACGCTGATGAGCACGGGGCCCGGACGTCCGCTGCGTGCGATATGGAAAGCCTGCGGCACTACGATGGGAATGTCCTCGGCACGCGAGATCTGGTAGTTCCACTTGGTGATGGGAGTAGTGATGCCCACCATATCCGCCTCCTGGAAGAAGTTGGTACCGAGCTTGCCGGCGTCCACCTGGGCGGTGATGCAGACTATGGGAGTGGAGTCCATCATCGCGTCTGCGATGCCTGTCACGAAGTTCGTGGCACCGGGACCGGAAGTGGCCACGCATACTCCCACCTGGCCGGTGGCGCGGGCATAACCTTCAGCGGCGTGCACGGCACCCTGCTCGTGACGCACCAGCACGTGACGGAGCTGGTCCGTATAGTCGTAAAGTTTGTCGTAGAACGGGATGATGCTGCCCCCGGGATATCCGAAGATAGTATCGACGTTCTCTTCGATTATGGTTTTGATAAGCGCCTCGGCGCCTGTGATCGTCTTTTCTTCCATATTATATCATTCTTACACCGCCTTTGTCGGCTGAACCTGCGAGCATCGCGTATGCCTTGAGAGCCTTGCTGACTTCACGATTCCTGTTGACAGGTTTATATTCTTTGAGAGCGGCACGACGGGCGGCAAGCTCCTCGTCGCCGAGTTCTACGTTCAATGCCCTTGCGGGGATGTCGATCGCTATCATATCGCCGTCCTGCACCAGAGCGATCGCGCCTTCGTTTGCAGCTTCGGGCGACACGTGGCCGATAGAAAGGCCGCTGGTACCTCCTGAGAAGCGTCCGTCGGTGATCAGGGCGCACTCAGCTCCGAGGTGCATGCTCTTCAGGAACGATGTGGGATAGAGCATCTCCTGCATTCCGGGGCCGCCTTTCGGGCCTTCGTAGCGGATCACCACCACGTCGCCTTTCTTCACCTTTCCGCCGAGGATACCCTCGACTGCGTCTTCCTGGCTTTCGAAGACCACAGCAGGTCCCCTGAACTTGAATATCTTCTCATCCACGCCGGCAGTCTTGACGATCGATCCGTCCACTGCGATGTTGCCGTAGAGCACTGCGAGGCCGCCGTCCTTCATATAGGCATTCTCTATGCTGCGGATGCAGCCGGCCTTGCGGTCGAGATCGAACTCCTTGTAGTATCTGTCGCAGCCTCCGAGCACACCTGTGCGCTGTCCGAGCGGAGCAGCCAGGTATTTGGCAGTATTGGGATGGGCTGCGGCAAAAGCAGCTGCGTCCTGTCCGGCCGCTGCAGTGATGTCATTGTCGGCGATGGCTTCAGCGAGCGAAGGGTAATCGACCCTCTTCAGGCCCGTATGGAGCAGTCCGCCCTTGGCCAGCTCACCGAGGATGCCCATAATGCCTCCTGCCCTGTTCACGTCTTGAACGTGGTAGTGATAGCTGGGAGCCACCTTGCAGAGCACGGGCACTTTGCGTGACAGGCGGTCGATGTCGTCCATAGTGAAGTCGACTCCGGCCTCGTGGGCTATCGCCAGCAGGTGAAGCACCGTGTTGGTGGAACCGCCCATCGCTATGTCGAGCGACATTGCGTTCTCGAAAGCGGCCTTGTTTGCAATGGAGCGCGGAAGCACGCTTTCGTCATCGTTGAAATAGTAGTCGTTGGCCAGCTTCACTATCAGCTCGGCTCCTCTCTCGAAGAGTTCGCGGCGGCACTTGTGGGTCGACAGGACGCTTCCGTTGCCGACCGGCGCCATTCCGAGGGCCTCGGTGAGGCTGTTCATGGAGTTGGCGGTGAACATACCTGAGCAGCAGCCGCAGGTCGGGCAGGCAGCCCTCTCGTAGCGGAGCAGCTCATCGGCAGGTGTCGAGGGGTCTCCTCCCTTCACCATAATGTCGATCAGGTCACAGTCCCTGCCGTCCACATTGCCGGCTTCCATAGGACCTCCTGATACAAAAACCGCCGGTATGTTGAGCCTCATTGCAGCCATCATCATACCCGGCGTTATCTTGTCGCAGTTGGAGATGCATATCATCGCATCTGCACGGTGCGCGTTGCACATATATTCTACGCTGTCAGCGATAATCTCTCGCGAAGGGAGCGAATAGAGCATTCCGCCGTGGCCCATCGCTATGCCGTCGTCAATCGCTATGGTGTCGAATTCTGCGGCGAAGCAGCCGAGCGATTCGATTTTCTTCTTCACTATCTGGCCTATCTCGTGGAGATGCATATGGCCGGGAACGAACTGGGTGAAGGAATTGACGATTGCTATGATAGGCTTGCCTACGAAGCGGTCGTCCATTCCGTTGGCCCGCCAAAGGCCTCTCGCCCCTGCCATCGTTGCTCCTTCAAAAGTTACACTGCTGCGAAGTTTCATATTGCTATTAAAAAAAAATCACTCATCGGAAAGAATCCAACAAGTGAAACTGCATATTATAATTCCGTTGTGGATTCTTTGCTTAAATGGCGCTCACGACCAGCACCAGCAGATCTAGGGTGAGGACGAGTCGGATGATGCTGATGGTTGCGTTTCGCATTGTGAATCCTTGGTTAACGGTTCTGAGTGCAAAGTTAAAATTCTTTTTGCACAATTCACAAAATTTTATTAGATTATTGGCAAATATCCATACCTTTGTCCACATGAACGACAAATTATTCATTTTCGACACCACTCTCCGGGACGGAGAGCAAGTCCCCGGCTGCCAGCTTAACACAATTGAAAAAATCGAGCTTGCAAAACTTCTGGAATCACTGGGAGTCGACATCATCGAGTGCGGCTTCCCCATCTCCAGCCCCGGCGACTTCAAGAGCGTTGTCGAAATCTCGAAGGTTGTCACCTCCTCACGTATCTGCGCCCTGTCCAGAGCCGTGGAGAAAGACATCGATGCAGCCGCAGAAGCCCTGCATTTCGCCGAGCTCAAGCGCATCCACACAGGTATCGGAACCTCTGATTACCATATCAAATACAAGTTCAACTCCAACCGCGAGGATATACTCAAGAGAGCCGTCGCCTGCGTAAAGTATGCACGCAAGTATGTGGATGACGTGGAGTTCTACGCAGAGGATGCAGGCCGCACCGAGAATGAGTTCCTTGCAAGGGTCGTGGAGGCCGTGATAGCCGCAGGAGCCACCGTCGTCAACATTCCTGACACCACTGGCTACTGCTTCCCTGCAGAGTACGGCGCCAAGATCGCCTATCTTATGAACAACGTGCCCAACATCGACAAGGCAATCATCTCGACCCATTGCCACAACGACCTCGGAATGGCCACTGCCAACACACTCGCAGGTGTCATGAACGGAGCCCGTCAGGTGGAGGTCACCGTCAACGGTGTCGGAGAGCGTGCCGGCAACACAGCCCTCGAAGAGGTTGTGATGGCCATCCGCAGCCGCAAGGAATTCCCCGTACGCACAGATATCCTCACCAAGAACATAACCAAGATCTCGCATCAGGTGTCTTCACTTATGAGGATGCCCGTGCAGCCCAACAAAGCCATCGTGGGCCGCAACGCCTTCGCACACTCATCAGGCATCCATCAGGACGGAGTGCTCAAGAACCGCGAGAGCTACGAAATCATCGACCCGCAGGACATCGGAGTGAACGATTCCACCATCACCCTCACCGCCCGCAGCGGCCGTGCCGCCCTGGACCACCATCTCCGCAGGCTGGGCATCGTGCTCGGCACCGAAGAGCTCTCCGATGCCTACAGGAAGTTCCTTGACCTTGCCGACCGCAAGAAAGAGATAGAGGACAACGACCTGTATGCAATCTCCGGCATCAGCCAGGACGACATCGTCCAGAAGATCAAGCTCGACTATCTGCAGGTAGTATGCGGCAAGAACGCCATTCCTATGGCTACGGTAGGCCTGATCATCGACGGCGAGAAGTGCAATGCCACCAGCAGCGGCAAAGGCCCTGTCGACGCTGCCTTCACAGCCATCCGCACCCTTGTGCACCGCCGCATCAACCTCGAGGAGATGCTGGTGCAGTCCATCACCCGCGGCACCGAAGACAACGGCATCGTGCACATCCAGGTTGAGAACAACGGCCAGTTCTATTATGGATACTCAGCCAATCCCGACATCATCACAGCTGCCGCCGAGGCGTATATCAACGCAATAGCCAAGATTATCTAGCTGTGTTCTACCACACGATAAAAGACACAAGACTGTCGGCGCTCGGATTCGGTGCGATGAGGCTGCCGCTGCTTCCCGAAGGAGGCATAGACCGCGACACAGTCTTTTCGATGGTCGATGAGGCCATAGCACGCGGAGTCAACTATTTCGACACGGCTTTCCCCTATCACGACGGCTTTTCCGAAGTGGTTCTGGGAGCAGCCCTGGCCCGTCACCCGAGGGAGAAATGGTTCCTGGCCGACAAGTTTCCCGGTCACCAGCATTTCGAGCGTTTCGACCCTGAAGGGATATTCGAACGCCAGCTCGAAAGATGCGGTGTGGATTACTTCGACTTCTACCTCTACCACAACATCTGCGAGAACAGCATCGCCGACTATATGGACCCCCGCTGGGGCATACTTGACTATTTCGCCGAGCAACGGGAGAAAGGGCGCATCCGCCATCTGGGCTTTTCCTGCCACAGCACCGTAGAGCATCTGCAATCCATCCTGGACGGTCCTTACGGCCAGGTGGTCGAGTTCGTTCAGATACAGCTGAATTATCTCGACTGGAGCCTGCAGGACGCCCGTCGCAAATGCGAGATCATCCGCGACCACGGACTCCCGATCGTAGTGATGGAGCCCCTGCGCGGAGGCAAACTGTCCCATCTCAGTCCTGAGGCCCACGCACGGCTGCAGGAGCTGGATCCTTCCAGGAGCGACACTTCCTGGGCCCTCCGCTGGCTCCACGACATTCCGGGAGTTTCAGTAGTATTGAGCGGTATGTCAAGCCTGGAACAGATGAAGGAGAATACTGCGACGTTCGAGCGTCCGGAGCCGCTGTCAGAAAGAGAGCGCGCAGTCCTCGCCGAAATTGCCGAGGGTATGAAGGATTCCGTGCCTTGCACCGGCTGCCGCTACTGCTGCGAAGGCTGCCCGGCCGGGCTGGACATCCCCTCCCTTATCTCCGAATACAATGACCTTAAAATCCAGGTGTCACTCACACCAGTGATGCGTCTGGAGAGCCTTCCGCAGGATAAACTGCCTCACGCCTGCCTCCAGTGCGGAGCCTGCAGGCAGATATGCCCCCAGGGCATAGCGATACCCGATATCCTCGCCGAACTGGCGGATATGTTCGACCGCGCCCCCAAATGTGCGGACATCTGCGTCCACCGCAACGCGATCAACAAATAATCAGTCTTCCAGAGACTTCAGGAAACGGCTCAGCGACGCGAAGAATTCCGCGCGGTAGGGTTCTATTTCGTCGCGTACGAAACTTGAATCGCGGAAGCCCCAGCCGTGGCCACCCGTAGGATAGATATGCATTTCCGCAGGGACTCTGTTGGCAAGGCAGGCTTCGTAGAACAGAATGCTGTTGGCAGGCGGCACAGCAGTGTCGTCGCTGCTCAGAGCCAGGAAGGTGCGCGGAGTCTGGGTCGTCACCTGCCTGTTGAGGCTGTAGCGCAACTCGTCTCCTTCGGAGATGGTCTCGTCTGCTCCCAACAGGGAAGTGCGGGTTCCCATATGTGTCAGAGCCCTGTCGAGAGTTATCACGGGATAAATAAGCACTGCGAAGTCAGGGCGGGTTGCTTCATCCACGAACAATGTGGCAGCGCTGGCAGCCAGATGGCCCCCTGCCGAAAAGCCCATCACCCCGATCTTCTTCACTCCCCATTGCTGGGCGTGGGCCCTGCAATACCTGAAAGCGTTCTGCACGTCATCAAGCGGCACGTAGCGGTTATGGTTCGGCAGCCTGTATTTCACGACAGCGACTGTCACGCCCTGCTCGAGAAGCCATTTGGCGGTGTACTGGCCCTCGTTGATGGTTGAAACGAACATATAGCCGCCGCCGGGGCAGACTACTATCATCTCTCCGTTGGGCTTTGCCGGGAAATAGAGGTCCATACGGGCGTAATCTGACACATTCGACAGGAATCCGGCCTGGTTGAAGCGTTCCGGACCGCTCACGCCGTTGCTGTGGGCCATCTTGAAGCCTGCGTTCTCGCGGGCCGCAGCGATGATCCGGTCTACTGCAACGTCACCCTCGTACTGGTTGCCGTCGGCATAGAAGAAAACTGTTTTGTCGGGACGCAGGTCGAGAATGGGATCCTGGGCTGCCAGGCTGAGACTCAGGGCCGCACAGAAGAGTGCGATGAGAAGGCGTTTCATAGTTATGGGGTTATTATTTCACAAATTTAGTAAAATGGCGTAACTTAACAGTTCATAAAACTGTACCACTATGAAAAAGACTTTAATCCCCCTGCTTCTTATGCTGATTCTGGCCTTCCCTGCCACAGCACAAGACAAAGTTGTCAAAGCCGTCCTTGAAGCCGGCCGCAACGACAACCACACAATGGACCACGCGGACTATATCGCCCGAAACATCGGAGGTCGCATCGTAGGTTCCCATATGCTCAACCACGCGGAAGACTGGGTTGCCCAGCAGTTCCGTTCCTGGGGGCTGGAAGTCATCGTACAGGAAGCCGTCACCATCAATGTCGGCTTCGACCGCGGCCCCTGGTTCGGCCGTATGCTCTCTGAAGACGGGATGCAACTGCACTTCGGCACTCCTGCCTACACTGCCGGCACCCGCGGACCCCAGAAAGGCCGCGTGCTTCTGGAGCCCAAGAACCAGCGCGACTTCGACCGCGTGAAAGGAGCCCTGAAAGGAGCCTGGGTGCTGCTGGAGACCGGCCCCACCAGCGGTCTTGCCATAGATTCAAGTCCCAAGGCCGATTCGACCCGCGCCGCCCAGCTGGCCGCCGGTGAGGAAGGCTCAGTGCTGATGTACCGCCAGATGGTGGAAGCCGGAGTGCTGGGTTTCATCCGCCCTTCAAAACTTCCGATGCAGGTGCTCTACAACCGCGCCACCTGCTTCGACCTCACTATGGACAATCTGCCCAGGGCCTGCGACATACTGCTCGATGAGCATCAGTTCGAAATCATTAAGCAGAAAGTGGTTGACCGTCAGGATTTCCAGCTGGAGTTTGACATCCGCAACCACTTCT
>JAGCFF010000048.1 GCA_017650285.1 Bacteroidales bacterium | reverse complement strand
GCATTGTAAGGCTGAGCCTGTGCTGCTGTTAATGAAAGGAACATTACAGCAATAGCGATAAAGAATTTCTTCATTGTCTAATTGTTTTGTGTGTTAAATTTCGCTGCAAATATAGCAAATTATTTAAATTTGGTTCCAAACCGACAATTAATGAAACTCCGCCAAGCCTTAGCCATAGTCCTCGCACTGGCCCTGAGCCTCTCCTGCAAGGAGAAAGATCCCGGCCCGAAACCCTTCCCGATGCCCAACGTCCCCAGTATGGTCGCAGCCAGCGGCAACGTCCAGAACTATATGGTGGAGCACTTCTGGCAGCCCTTCTTCGCCGAGGACAGGGTCTTCTCGAAAGACACCTCGCTGATAGGCGGAGTCACGAAGGAAGCCTTCCAGGAAGCCTTCGTCAACTATGCCACCCTGCTCCTGTCGGCAGATATCAACAAGGGCCTCGCCGCCCAGAAATATCTCCTGCAGGAAGCCGGTAAGATGGAAGCCGCCAACCCCGACAGCAAGGTCTGGGAGTCGGTGCTGTCGATATGCGACGTGATGCTCTACGACCCGCAGTCGATCATCCGCAACGAGGAGATGTACATTCCGGTGGAGGAGGCGAGGGTCGCATCGCCCTTCACGACCGACGAGGAGAAGGCTGACGCAGCCGCATTGCTCACCCGCCTCAAGAAGAACCGCCTCGGCACCCCGGCCGCCGACTTCGCCTTTACCCAGTTGAACGGCCGCACCGCCCGCCTCTACGACGTCAAGGCCGACATCATCGTGATGCTCTTCTCCAACCCTGGCTGCGAGAACTGCAAGGCGGTGATCGACCAGCTCCGCGCCATGCCGGGCCTGGACGAGCTCATCGCAAGCGGCAAACTGGCCATCGTCAATGTCTATCCCGACGCCGACCTGGAGGAATGGCGCAGCTACGCCCCGATCTATCCGAAGAACTGGTACAACGGCTACAACGGCGACCTCGACGTCGCAGGCGGTCTCTACAACCTGCGCGCGATACCGTCTCTATATGTGCTGGACGAAAAGAAGAACGTGGTCTTCAAGGACGTGGACCCTGTGATTCTGGTGCAGTATCTGAACTCTGCAATCGCAGCCGCCCGATAGCGCGGCGAAGCCCCGACTACTCAGCAAGCTCCGAAGCCTCGGAAGCAACCTCCTCCGAAGCAGCAGCCTCAGCCTCCTGCCTGTCCACCATCTTCTTCCACTCGATCTGGCCCCTGATGGAATTGATGAGGTAGAAGATCCACATAATCACCATCGGACCTGAGTGCGGCTCGCCCTTGATGAACAGGGCCACCCACATCGCCAGGAACAGGGCATTGGAGAGGTTCCAGAGCACCCACTGCTCCATATAGGCCTTCACCATCAGTATCATCGCGATCACGCAGAGCATTGTGCTGGCACCGTCCTGCCACGGCTGGGCGTCGCCGAACTTCACGAGGATCAGCGAGCAGACCACGATGGCTGCGGCGCATATCACGCCGGTCCAGATGCGGCCCTTGCTGCCCATCTTGCGCGGAACCACAAGCGTGCTCTGGCCGCTCTGCATCCTCTTGCGCCACTGGAAGAACCCTATGAACTGCATCGGAGTGTAGTAGAGGCCGTTAAGCGCCGCTGCACCCCAGAGCTGCGACTTGTAGCAGATGTATGCATAGAGCGTCACGTTGATCAGGCCGAACAGGTAGTTGACTATGCTGCCGTTGGCGCAGAGCACTACGCAGACTATTCCGGCAATCGACGAAATGGTGCCGATTATGTCGAAGCTGTTTGACATTATCGAGTTGATGACATTGCAGGCCACGATGCCCACAAGCAGGAACCAGTCGAACGGACCGAGCAGATGTTTCTTTGCCATTGTCGAAGCAGTTTAAAGTGAGTAAGAGGTTATGAACTGGAAATTGTTTTGCCAACTGTGGGTCGGTATATCCAAATAGCGTGCCCAGCGCACTCCGAGCTGCAGCTCTGCACCGATGCGCAGGAAGTGGCCCTGGAGGGTGGCTGATGTGCCGTACGACCACAGGTGCACTTTGTTGTCGCTGCGGAGGTTGTCGATGGCGCAGTCTATGAAGGGGATGAGGTTCACCCTCATCAGGTAGAGCAGCGTGGTGGGCTGGAAGTCGCCTATGTAGATGGGGATGGCGTAGTCCAGCGACACCTTGGCGTAGTCGCGCAGGATGTAGGACTGGTAGCCCCTCGGCATCTTGGCCAGGTTGGTGATGGAGCCGTTGTTGCCGTTGCCGGTCTGGTACTGGTATTCGGCGTCGAGCTTGAAGCCCTGCTGCTTGGTGATGCCGGGCAGGTAGCCGTAGCCGTGGATGTAGCCCAGCAGCCCTGAGTTGTTGAGGTTGCCCTGGGCGTAGGCTCCGCGCATCTCCAGGCCTATTCCGAGCCTCGGCATAAGGGCTGTCTTGGTCTGCGGGAGCATACGGTACCAGCGTAAGCCGTACTGCAGGTCCCAGTTGTAGTGGGCGTCGTGCCCCTCATATTCTATGACGTCGTTGGTGTAGTTGAAGGCGATCTCGGGAATGAGGCCGCTGTTGATGCCGCCCCTGCTGAGGTTGATGGGCACGTACATCTTCGAGGCGATCTCGAGGGCCGGCTTCGATGTGGTGTCGACGAACGACACGCGGGCATTGTCGACATCCATCACGCTGATGATGTGCTTGTTGCGGTCGTTGTAGTCGACGGCCAGCTCGAAGGCGGGATAGAGGCCGTTATAGACGAAATGGGCGTGGCCGGCGTGGAAGCCGTGGTGGTAGGAGTAGCCCAGCTGGGTCTCGGCGGTGCCGAGCAGGTTCTGCATCAGGATGGTGGCTCCCGGAGCGGCGAGCTGGTAGTAGTGCTCGTAGCTGAGGTCCATTATGCGGTTCACGCTGAAGTAGAGCGGAGCCCAGGAGTGGATGTGGAACAGGTCGGCGGCCTTGCTGAAGCGGCGGGGCTGCAGTGCGTCTATCGAGTCGCGCAGCGCTGCCTGCTCTTCTTCGCCCATCGGCTGCACGCGGGAATTCGCCATCTCGGCGAAATGCTCAGCGAAGTAGAACTTGTAGGGTTCGTCCCAGCTTGCCCTGGTGTTCACCAGCGAATCCTGCGGGGTGCGCACGGGATGGTAGCCCTTGTTGTCGTAGTATGTATAGTAGAGCAGTCTCTTCTCTTCGTCGTAGAAGGGTGAGAAGGCGCCGTAGGGCACGTTGGTCAGTTTAGTGAGGACGCCTGTGTCGGGAGAGTAGCTGTAGAGGTTGGTCACTCCGTCCAGGTC
>JAGCFF010000047.1 GCA_017650285.1 Bacteroidales bacterium | reverse complement strand
TTGATGACGTCGGCACCATGCCGCACGGCATCGAGGATGTTGGCGTCAGTGAGGCGGAACGGGTCGACCGATGCGTCGGGAACCTTCACGGCACCTATGAGCGCGGGATTCACGGCAGGCTCCATCTTTATCGCCTCCTCGGGGCTTATCGCTTCGGCGTCGATGCCGCAGTCACGGCAGGCCTTGATGAATTTCTCCTGGTATTCCAGGCTGTCTTCGGGCAATGTGATGAACAGTCCTCCCGTAGGGTCGATGCAGGAAGATGCGATCCTGCGCAGGATCATATTCTCGGATATGCACTCCCTGGCTCCTTCGGGGTCGGTTACGGCATATCTGGCACCGCTGTGGAGCAAACCGTGGTTGCGGCCGGAAGCGCCGTCGCAGAGGTCTCCTCTCTCGACGAGAAGGGTCTTGAGTCCGCGCAGCGCGCAGTCCCTCGCAGTGGCCGCTCCAGTGATTCCGCCGCCAATGATTATGACATCGTATTCTTTGTGTGAATCTTCAATAAACATAGTTTCAAATTTAAGAATAAAACGAGAAAAACTGTAATTTTGAATGTATGAAAAAGATTGCTACCTATATTGCCATAGCAGCCGGTGTGCTGTTGTGCGCCTCTTGTGCCCAGAAATGGGAAGAAACCGCTACTGCCGACGGTTATAATCTCGTAACCCAGAAGGATGGCCCCGCGCTGGGATACTCACCCCAGTCCGGCGTGCAGCTGATCACTAAAGGCGGCTATGCCTTCAAGGATCTCAACCGCAACGGCAAACTCGATGTCTATGAAGACTGGCGCAAAAGCCCTGAACGCAGGGCTGCCGACCTTGCATCCCAGCTTTCAATCGAGGAGATCGCCGGACTGATGCTCTACAGCGGACACCAGTCTGTTCCGAATGAAAACATCTCCGACGCCCAGCGCAAGTTCCTCTCCGAGGACAACTTGCGCGCCGTGCTGGTGACGAGCGTCGCATCCCCTGAGATCGCGGCAAAATGGAACAACAACGTCCAGGCATTCGTCGAGGGACTCGGACACGGCATCCCTGCCAACAACTCATCCGATCCCCGCAACGAAACCTCCGCTACGGCCGAGTTCAACGCTGGTTCCGGCGGACGCATCTCACAGTGGCCCACCTCCCTTGGTATGGCTGCCACTTTCGACCCCGACCTTGTGGAAGAATTCGGAAGGATCGCATCCAAGGAGTACCGTGCCCTCGGTATAGCCACGGCTCTGTCTCCTCAGATCGACCTTGCCACCGAACCCCGCTGGTCCCGCTTCAACGGTACCTTCGGAGAAGACCCCGACCTTGACGTGGATATGGCCCGCGCTTATGTGGACGGTTTCCAGACAACAGAGGGCGCTGAAGGCGGCTGGGGTGCGGAAAGCGTGAACGCCATGATCAAGCACTGGCCCAGCGGCGGTCCTGAAGAAGGCGGCCGCGACGCCCATTACAACTACGGCAAATACTCTGTCTATCCAGGCAACAACTTCTCCGACCATATCAGGGCGTTCGTCGAAGGTGCATTCAACCTCAAGGGCGGCACCGGCAAGGCCACCGCAGTGATGCCTTACTACACCATATCGACCGGAATCGATCCCAGCGGCAAGAATGTCGGAAACAGCTACAACCGTTATCTCATCACCGACCTGCTCCGCAACAAGTACGGCTTTGAAGGCGTGGTCTGCACAGACTGGGGCATCACCGGCGACAACGCCACTATCTATTCGTTCGACGGCAAATGCTGGGGAATGGAGACACTCACCGTTCCCGAGCGCCACTACGAAGTGATCAAGGCCGGTGTAGACCAGTTCGGCGGCAACAACGACAAGGGCCCCGTCCTCGAGGCTTACCAGATGTGGGTGAGGGACAATGGCGAGAAGGATGCAAGGGCACGCTTCGAGCAGAGTGCCGTACGACTGCTGATGAACAGTTTCCGCACAGGCCTTTTCGAGAATCCCTATCTCGATCCTGCCAGGACTGCACAGATCGTCGGCAACCCCGAATTCATGGCCAAGGGCTATGAGGCCCAGCTGAAATCGGTAGTGATGCTGAAGAACCACGGCAGCGTGCTTCCCAAGACCCAGAAGCTCAAGGTGTATGTTCCCAAGCGTCTCTATCCTGCGAGAGGCGGTATGTTCGGCTTCGGCGGCACCAGCCAGGCACGCTGGGACTACCCGGTAAGCAAGGAACTTGTCGAGAAGTATTATGAGTGGACTGACGATCCCCGCAAGGCGGACTTCGCTCTCGTTTTCATCCAGGCGCCCGGTTCAGGCAGCGGCTACAGCCGCGAGGATGCAGAGAACGGCGGCAACGGTTATGTTCCGATCAGCCTGCAGTACCTTCCTTACACGGCTTCCACTGCCCGCGAAGTTTCACTGGCAGGCGGTGACCCCAAGGAGAATTTCACCAACAGGAGCTACCGCGGCAAGACCGTCACCACCGACAACGTCAGCGACCTCGAGCTCGTGATCAGCACGAAGCGCCAGATGGGCGGCCGTCCGGTGATCGTATGTATGTCAGTGTCCAAACCTGTAGTGATGAGCGAGGTTGAGCCCTATGCCGATGCCATCGTGATCGGTATGGGCGTGCAGAACCAGGCTGTCCTGGACATCGTCAGCGGCAAGACAGAGCCCTCCGGCCTGCTGCCGATGCAGATGCCGGCCAATATGGAGACTGTCGAGGCCCAGTTCGAGGATGTTCCCCGCGATATGGAATGCTATGTCGATGCGGATGGCAACAGATATGACTTTGCCTTCGGTCTCAACTGGAAAGGCGTCATCAACGATGCCAGGGTGGAGAAGTACAAGTAATTCCCACACTGTCCATAAAAAGAAAAGCGCGTGGATGGTCCACGCGCTTTTCTTTTTGAATGTCTGGAGTCTTACCAGATATGGACTCTTTCAGACTCGGGACGATACATAGGATCGCCTTCCTTGATGTCGAATGCATCGAAGAATGTCTGGAAGTTGCGGATTGAAACATTCACGCGGTTCTTGGCGAGAGAGTGTACGTCCATATTGGTCAGACGGGCTTTCTCCTCGTCGGTGATGTTCTGTGCCCAGATGGCGCCGTAGCTGAGGTAGAAGCGCTGTGCGGGAGTGAAGCCGTCGATGAGTTTCACGGGCTTGCCGGCCATGGCGTTCTCCATAGCGGTGTAGGCGATTGAAAGTCCGCCGTGGTCACCGATGTTCTCACCGAGGGTATAGCGGCCGTTGCCGTGTACGCCGGGGAGAATCTCGACTTCGTCGAACTGGGCTACGAGCTTGTCTCCGAGAGCGTCGAACTTAGCCTTGTCCTCAGCAGTCCACCAGTTCACCATATTGCCGGTTGCGTCGAACATAGAACCCTGGTCATCGAAGCCGTGAGACATCTCGTGGCCGATTACCACACCGATACCGCCATAGTTGACGGGCTCGTCGGCATTGGGATCGAAGAACGGTTTCTGGAGAATACCTGCAGGGAAGCAGATCTCGTTGGTGGTCGGGTTGTAATATGCATTGACGGTCTGAGGAGTCATACCCCATTCAGTCTTGTCGGTAGGCTGGCCGAGCTTCGAGAGGTTGTCCTTTACATACCAGGCGCTGGCGTTGCGAAGGTTCTCGTAGTATGTGTTTTCAGGGTTGATGTCGAGTGAGCTGTAGTCTTTCCATTTGTCAGGATAACCGATCTTTACGGTGAAGGCTGCGAGCTTCTCGAGAGCCTTTTCCTTGGTCTCCTGGCTCATCCACTCGAGGTCTTTGATGTGCTGGCCGAGGGCGGTGCGGAGGTTCTCCACGAGTTCGATCATCATCTGCTTAGAAGACTCGGGGAAGTAACGCTCCACGTACATCTGGCCGACTGCTTCTCCAAGGAGGCTGTTGGGAACGCTCATAGCGCGTTTCCAGCGGGGCTGCTGCTCCTGTGCGCCAGCCATCTGATGGCTGAAGAACTCCCAGGATGCTGTGTAGAAGTCGTCGCTGAGGGCACCTGTCTGGCCGCTGATGAACTGGCAGAGCAGATATGCCTTGAGAGTCTCGATGTCGGTCTTCGCAAAGAGTTTGTTGAGGCCGTCGAAGTATGAGGGCTGCTCCACGATGACCTTGTCCTGAGGAGCGATGCCAGCTACTGCGCAAACCTTGTCGAAGCGGATTTCAGGCCACCTCTTGCTGATCTCGGCAGTTGACATAGGGTTGTACTGGGCTGCTACGTCGCGGTTCTGCTCGCGGGTCCAGAATATCTCTGCCATAGCATCCTCGACAGCCATATCCTTTGCAACAACGTCAGCGGCATTCTCGATGCCGGCGAGGTTGAGCACTTTCACCAGGAAATTCCTGTAGCCTTCCTTGAGGGCGGCGTTGCTCTCGAGAAGGTAATAGTCGCGGTCACCCATACCAAGGCCACCCTGGCCGAGGTAGAGGATCTGCATATCGCTGTTGGTGAGGTCAGCGGAAACTCCTGAACCGAAGAAACCGCCTTCTCCGTAGAGATTCATTTCTCCAAGCACATTTGCCAGGTCATCCTTTGTCTTGATTGACTGGATCTGTGCGATGTAAGGCTTGATGGGCTCAGCACCGAGAGCGTTGCGGGTAGTCGAGTCGAGGGCCATCTTGTAGAGGTCAGAGATTTTCTGGTCTACGGTGCCATACTCGGCTTTTACCGAGGTCATACTCTCGAAGAGAGCGTTGAGGTTCTCCTGTGCCTGCTCGCGGAGGGCGTCGAAGCTGCCGTAGCGTGAGAATTCAGGACGGAGAGGGTTGTTTTTCTGCCAACCGCCGGTTGAGTACTGATAGAAATCAGCTTTGGGGCTGACTGTGGGGTCGAGGTAGCTCATATCCAATGCGGGAACCTTGTCTTTGGGGCTGCAGGCTGCAATGGCAAGAACTGATAAGAAAAGTACAATTGTCTTTTTCATCTTTTATAATGTTTAGATATACAGAAAATCGGGTTGGGGTTCCGGTTCCGGCTCGGGTTCGGGCTCAGGCTGAGGCTCGGGCTGAGGCTCCGGCTCAGGGGTTGGATCGGGCTCCGGCTCAGGGGTTGGATCGGGATCCGGCTCTGGTTCAGGTTCAGGTTCCGGTTCCGGTTCCGGTTCGGGAATGGGCTTGACGGTTACGGCGCAGGTGGCGAAGAAGCCGTCTGCAGTCACGAGAATGGTGGCCGACCCGGGTGCCAGGGCGCTGACGACGCTGTCCCTGACAGAAACCACATCGGGATTGTCAGAAGACCAGGTGGTAGCGGGGAAGGTGGCGTTGGCGGGAAGGACGGTGGCCTTCAGCGTGAATGTCTGCCCGATTTCGAGCAGCAGATTCTCGGGACTGACCGTTATGGAGGTGACGTCCTTTTTCGAGCATGAGGCGGCCGTCGCGCAGATAACTGCAAGGAGGACAGCGACGTTTCTGAATTTTACCATGCCGAAATACCTTTTTGATTCCGCGCGCAAATTTAAAACAAGTTTATTAAATTTGTTAAATAATATGCAGCCTTATACAAATGAGCGAACCTAGAAAAAGGAAACGCGGTGACCGCAGGGACGGCTTTTGGGTAAAAGACATCCCCGGACTCAACACCGTGATGATGCATCTCTTCCCGAATCGTACGGATTGCGAAGTTTTCGTCAGCGAAAAGCTTGACGTTACAGAAGTCCTCAAGTTCCTCGATGCGAAGAATGCCACCCACCCGGACTACAAGACTACCATTTTCCACGCTATGATCATCGCCGTCGCCCGTATGGTGAAGGAACGCAACGGGATGAACCGCTTCATCCAGGGCCGGCGCCTCTATGAGCGCTACGATGTGAGCCTCAGTTTCGTGGCCAAGCGGCGTTTCAAGGACGGTTCGGACGAATCCATAATGTTCTTCGTTCCCAAGGATGATGACAATCTGGACACGCTGAGCTACAAGATCGCTGGCGAAGTGAAGGAGATGCGCAAGAGCGAGCATTCCACCGGCGGTATCGACGAGAAGATCGACGCATTCGCCAAAATCCCCCGCCTGCTGCTTATGTTCGTCCTGAGGGTTATACGATGGCTGGATTTCTGGGGCGTCAATCCCAAGGTTCTCACCGACGGTGACTGCAACTATTCGTCTGTGCTGCTGAGCAACCTGGGCAGCATCGGCGGCCCTGCCGTATACCATCACCTGAACAATTACGGCACCAACAGCGTGATGGTGACCGTAGGCACTGTCCACAAGGAAGAAGTGGTGATGCCCGACGGGCACAAGGAGGTAAGGGATATAATGGATTTCGGGGCTACGATCGACGAGCGCATTGCCGACGGATTCTATTTCGTGCGCAGTCTCAAGCTCCTGAAGCACATCTTTGCCAATCCGGAACTTCTGGACAGGCCGATGGGCGAACCCAGCGGCTTCGACTACAAATAGTCACATTCTGCAATAATGCTGTCAGCTATCTGCTCGAACGTGAGTGCGTCCGTGTCGATGACTGCGTCCGCAACCGAGCTGTATATTTCGCTGCGCACTGCGAACATCTCTTCTATCTGATCCCTGGTCTTGCCTTGCAGCAGGGGCCTGGGGTAGGTGGCTGAGATGTTTTCCAGACAGGTGTCGAGGCTGCAGCGCAGCCATACCAGACGGCAGTTCTCCTTCAGCACGGCCCTGTTCTCTTCCCGCACTACTGCTCCTCCTCCGAGGGCTATTATCACCCCTTCGCTGCCTTTGAGGAGCTCCCTGAGGGTAGAGGTCTCCAGGTTGCGGAAATAGTCTTCTCCCATATCTCTGAACACTTCCGAAAGCGAGCTGCACTGCTGTTCGGGGTAAGCTGCGTTGTGGGCTTCGAGGACGGCGTCGTCCAGGTCGAAGAATGCTGTGCCGGCACGCTCGGCAGCGGCGCGGCCGTAGGTTGTCTTGCCACAACCCATAAATCCTGTCAGAGCAACGTTCATCATTCTAGAAGAGGGATAGTTCTATGGGGTCTTCGTCGTCGAAGCTGCTTCCGGGAGCGTCGTCGGGCTTGTCTTCGCCCTCTGCCACCGTCGGGGCGTCAGGGAATGCAGGAGCTGCGGGCTCGCCTTCGGCATCGTAGATTTCGATGACATCCTCGCCCTTGTCTTCGGCCTCATCGTCCATCTCGAGGTCGGGGACGGGGAGGGGCTCGATGAATTCCACGGTGTCTACGTCGTACTGGCTCAGGCGTTTGCCCTTGGCCTTGAGGCCCTTCTTGCCGATGAAGCCGGCCACGTCGATGATCTCTACGCCGCGGGAAGCGTTCTTGCCCTTGAAGGTCACCTGCAGGCGCGGATATACGTCTTCGCTGATGGCGATGAGCTTGGATCCGCTGCCTTCGGAGATGAAGCACTGCTCGTTGTTGTCGCTCACCTCGAAGCTGAAGCGTTTGACATAGTAGAAGCCGGCCTGCTTGTCGAAGTATACGACTGAATAGGTCCTGACGGGATCGAGCTTGCATATACGCTCTATCTCGCCCTGGTAGCGGTTGCTCAGGTCGAATGAAGAAGTGTAGTAGCGTCCGTTGCGCAGGATCACCAGGATATGCTCGTCAGGCAGGAATTCGCCGAGATACAGGCCTCTGCCGGCATCGTTCAGGCGGCTGATGTCGCTGTCGAACCAGATGTCCTTGCCGCCGATGGTCGAAACGCCCTTCGTGCGGAGCTGTATGCGGAGGACAGGGTTGCGGGACAGTATGTTTCCGCGGCTTCCGCGGCCCTTGACCGCGAGGTTCGCGAAGTCGAAGGTGTCGCTCGTCTTCTTGAGATTGGGACGGTTGCGGAACTGTACGCGCACGACTTCGGCCTCTCCGTTGGGGTTGGCCGAGAAATAAGTGACTGAACTGTCGGGCTTGCCCTGCGTAAGGTTGTATGTCTTGTTCTTGGTGACGCCGGTGACGGCAAAGCGCTTGGCGAAATAGATTCCGTTCTTGCCGTCGCGGTATATGGCGTTGTAGATGGTGCGCTCGTCTCCCTTCTTGAACACGCCCACGTGGATGATGTCCTTCCCGATGAAAGCCTTGTCCTTGACAGGGGTGACGATATACTCGCCGTTCTTGAGGAATACGATGATGTCGTCGATGTCGGAGCACTCGCACACGAAGGCCGCGTTGTCGATCTTCTTCTCGTCGATGCCCACGAAGCCACCTTCCATGTCAGCGTAGAGCTTGGCGTTGGCGACAACCACTTTCTGGACGTTGATGTTCTCGAATTCCTCGATGCGGGTCAGGCGGGGATGCGCATCGCCGTATTTCTTCTTTATGTTCTTGAAGTGGGCGATGGTGTACTGGGTGAGGTGCTCCAGGTTGTATTTCACCTTGGCAATCTGGTCCTCGGTGGACTTGAGCCTCTCGTTGGCCGCCTTAATGTCGAATTTCGAAATCTTGCGGACAGGCTTCTCCACCAGTTTCAGGATGTCGTCGTTGGTGATGGGCTTGCGCACGAGATGCTGGTATTCGAGCATCTTGTCGGTCACGTCCTGAATCTGCTTCTCCCAGGTGCGGGCGTCGTTCTCCAGCACGCGGTATACCTTCTCCTCGAAGAATATCTTCTCGAGGCTCATCCTGTGCCAGTCGTCTTCAAGTTCCGACAGCGTGACGCTGAGTTCTTTCTCGAACAGGTCGCGGGTGTGCATCGCATCGTAGCGCAGGATGTCGTTGACGGTCATGAACTCCGGCTTTCCGTCCTTGATGACGACTGTGTTGGGAGAGAGCACCACTGAACACTTGGTGAAAGCGTAGAGCGCGTCGATGGTTTTATCGGGGGATATGTCGTTGGCCAGCTGCAGCACGATTTCCACCTTGGCTGAGCTGTAGTCGTCGATTTTCTTGATCTTGATCTTGCCTGAATCGTTCGCAGCCGCTATCGAAGCGATGACCGAACCGATGGTCTCGCCGAACGGGATGTCCTCGATGACCAGTGTCTTCTTGTCGCGCTTGGTGATGGTCGCACGGACACGCACGCGGCCG
>JAGCFF010000046.1 GCA_017650285.1 Bacteroidales bacterium | reverse complement strand
GCCATAGTAGCGCAGAGATTAGCAACCTCACGCGAGTGCTGGAGCAAGTTCTGGCCATAAGAACTGCGGTACTTCATACGGCCGATGAGACGGATAAGCTCGCTGTTCAGGCCGTGAACGCCCAAGTCGATGCAAGTGCGCTTTCCGGTTTCGAGAATCTCCTCCTCGAGCTGCTTCTGAACCTTCGCGACAACCTCCTCGATGCGGGCTGGATGGATGCGGCCGTCAGTGACCAGCTGGTGAAGAGCCAGGCGGGCAACCTCACGGCGGACAGGATCGAACGCAGAGATAAGGATAGCCTCAGGAGTGTCGTCGACGACAAGCTCCACACCGGTAGCAGACTCCAGGGCACGGATGTTACGGCCCTCACGGCCGATGATGCGGCCCTTGATCTCGTCGCTCTCGATGTTGAAGACGGTGACGGCGTTCTCGATGGCAGTCTCAGGAGCAGTGCGCTGGATAGTGTTGATCACGATGCGCTTAGCCTCCTTGCTGGCAGTAAGCCTAGCCTCGTCCATAACCTCGTTGATATAGGTCTGAGCCTCAGACTTCGCCTCAGCCTTCATAGTTTCGATAAGCTGAGCCTTAGCCTCATCGGCAGTCATACGAGCCATCTCCTCCAGCTTGACGATAGCCTCGCCGCGGAGCTTGTCATATTCCTCAGCCTTCTTGCTGACGATCTCCATCTGGACCTTCAGGTTCTCCTTGATAGTCTCGTTCTCCTTCTGCTTGCGGCCGAGCTCGCTGCTCTGCTGGTTGAGCGCCATCTCGCGCTGCTTCAGCTTGCTCTCGGTCTGCTGAATCTGCAGGTTCTTCTCGTTGATGAAAGTCTCGTGCTCGCTCTTGAGCTGCATGAACTTCTCCTTGGCCTGGAAAATCTTGTCCTTCTTGATGGCCTCCCCCTTGGCTTCAGCCTCACGGATGATCTGATCGCCGCGGTTCTTGAGGATGATTCTATTGATGAAAATATACACCAGAATACCCAGGGCAGCAGCCACTAAGGCGGTGATGATAATTGTAGCGGTCATTTGGTGAAAATATTTTAGTTTAAAATACAGGCAAATGACAACCGATCGTATGGCTTTAGAAAAAAAGCCGTTAGTAGTGCTAAATTAAGACCGAAAATCTTAAAATAATTAAGATTTGAGCTCCGGATCATACGCCGCAAACTTCCTCCGTCCCGCAATCGGAATCCCCCGAAGGGTAACCTAGGCCTGTTTTTGGCTTCCGAGTTGACTCGTTTAATTTAAAAATGTTGATTTTGGCAAAGTGTGCAAAACTAACGGCTAGAAATGTACTTCTCCAATTTCTTATCCAGATCATGCAGTTGCTGCATCACGTCGCCCATCTCGTCCTTGTTTTCAAAAGAGATAAGGCTCAACGTAGTATCCAACAACACGATGCTCAATATATCCTGCATGTCCTTGTTTTCATATCTCTGAAGATACGACGACACCTTGGTCTCGATCTTCTTGGCCGCAGCACGTACCTTCGACTCGTTCTCAGGCGCAACCTGGAACTTGTAGTTCCTCCCTCCGATGACAATATTTATCGTCTGTTTTTCCATCGTCACATATTCAGCATTGCAATGCAATTGTCAATCTCCTGAATTATCTTCTCCACACTCCTCTTCGCACGTGCACGGTCGTTAGCTGAGATGTTGAAAGCATCGACCAGTTGTAAATTCTTGTTCTTAAGTTTCAGTTGATCTATTTGGTTTTTTAATTCTTCTATGGTTGTGTTTCTTGCAAGGAGCTTGTCCTGATAGCTTTCAAGCGTGGCCTCGAGGCGTGCATTTTCAGCCTTGCAGGCCTCGTACATCGAAATCAGAGTCTCGATCTTCGAGTTAAGTCCTTCGATAAGCGCTTGTTCCATAGGATTACCTCCAGTATGTTCTTGGCAAATTTAGTAATTATTATTCTACAAAGCACCAATTATTTCTGATTTCAGGAGTCAGAGTGCCCTTGGCCTCGATCTGCTTGAAGATCAGGTCGCGGATATCGTCGTAGATGTCCAGCACATAGGCGCTCTCGTCAGAAGTGTCCACGCCCGCACCGTCAGAAAGCAGGCTGCCGCCGCCCATAGCCCTGTAGGAAGTCAGGGCCACGGTGTACTCCGCATCCGGGTCGAAAGGCTCGCCGTCCTCGAGAGAGACGATCTCCACCCTCTGCCCCTTCGGAGCGCCGCGGTGCACCTTGTAGTTGATGCCCGCTGCAGAGTCGAGATTGTAGGTCGGGCCGCGTCCGTTCACCCAGTTGTCGTAGACAAGTTCCAGATAGTCCTTGATCTGCCGGCCGCTGAGCTTTATCTTGTAGAGCGAGTTCTCGAAAGGATAGACGGCGAAGAGGTCGTTGAAGAGCAGGTCGCCGCTGTGGATGATGCCAGTGCGTCCGAGCGGAGCCGCGAAGGATATCTGGGCCCCCGAAACGTCCAGCTGCACCTGATGGAGCAGGCTAACATAGGGGTTCGGGCCGTCGAACACGTCGTTAAGATCGATGTCCGCAGTGAGGGTACCCACCTTGCGGTTGGTGAAAGCCTTCACCTTCTCGAAGTCAGAAGAGAAGCGGGCATCGTAGTCAGCGTCACGCGGCTTGCCCTCCATAGGGATCAGGTCGCAACTGATGAAGCGGTCCACCAACTTGCCGCGCTGATAGCTCAGCACGATCTCGCAGTGGGCCACGTTGCGCGTCCTGTCGGCAGAATTCATCAGCATGGTCTGCTGGTGGAAATTGGCAGGCTCCTCGACGGCAGGCCTGTGGTCGTGACCGGCGATGACCAGGTCCACGCCCTGCAGGTTCTCGGCCAGCCAGAGCGAAGGATTCTCGATGTCGTCAGGCATTCCCGTGCCGGTGCCAGCGTGTATCGAGAGAATCACCACGTCCGGCTTCTCCTTGGCCCTCACCCTGTCCACGAGGTCCTGGGTGAAGCCTGCGGCCTCCAGGAACTCTATGCCACGGTATTTCTCCTCCGGCAGCCAGCTGCTGATGCGCGGAGTCACCATACCGATGACAGCCACCTTCAGCCCGCCTTTCTTCAGGACTGTATATTCCTTGAAATAAGGCTTGCCGCTCCCCTCGTACACTGCATTCGCAGCCAGGAGCGGCATCTTGTATTCCTTCTTCAGGCGGTCGTACACCGGATGGCCCGGCTCGATGTCGTGATTGCCCACCACCACCGCGTCGAACTTCATATAGTCAGTGATCCTCGCGAAGAGATGCGGCACGCCGGTCTCGATGTAGTTGTAGTAGTAGGCCGCGTTGTCGCCCTGGAGGTTGTCGCCGTTGTCGATGAGTATGAGGTCGGGATGCTCCTTGCGCATTTCCTTGATGTAGGCCGAAACGTTCGAGAGCGAGGTCTGGTCCTCCCCTCCGGTGTAGCTTTCGCTGAAATAGCGGCCGTGCACGTCCGAAACGGCATATATGTCAAGTGTGTATTCTCCGTTCTTCTTGCAGGAGCAGGCCAGCGTGAGGATGGCCAGCGCCGCTACGAGTATTCTTCTTGTCATAGTTCTATCGTGAATTTGTCATTGTCTTTCCATATGGGGAAACCTTCCCGGTATTCGTCGAGAGGCTGCTTTTCGATCTCGGCCGAAATGAAGCTGCGGCCGTCGACAATCTCCTCCCTGCCGACAGCCTCCCCGCCGAAGTCCCACACATTCGAGCTGCCGTCGTACTTGCAGTGCGGATCGCGGCCCGTGCGGTTGCAGAAAGCCATATAGCAGAGGTTCTCTATGGCCCTGGACGCAGCCATCCTGGTGGCATAGATGCTCCTTGACGCGGGCCAGGAAGCCACAGTGAGCATCAGGTCATATGCATTGCCCTCGTTGCGCATCCACACGGGGAAGCGCAGGTCGTAGCACACAGTCAGGGCGATGTTCCACCCGCGGTAGTTCAGGACGGTCTTCTGCCTGCCGCAGCTGATGACCTTGTCCTCTCCGGAATATGAGAATGCGTGGCGCTTGTCGTAGTGGAACACCTCTCCCTTCTCCGTGACGAAATAGAAGCGGTTGAAGAAGAGTTCCCCCTCCTTTACGATGGCCGAGCCGGCGATGGCGCAGCCCAGCTGCGATGCACGGGCTTTCATAGCCTCGAGCGTCGCCCCGCCGGCTGCAGGCTCCGCAAAGGCCTGGTCGAAGGTGTAG
>JAGCFF010000045.1 GCA_017650285.1 Bacteroidales bacterium | reverse complement strand
CCCATCGTGAGGGAGCAGCAGTTCATCGCCTCGCAGCGCATCCCCAACGCCGCCATCATCGGAACCAACGACCTGGCCTATCCTTACGAGCAGAAACAGATTCACGCCTCGAAAAAGCGCGAGATCGGAGAGCGTCTCTGCTATATGGCAATGCTCAAGACCTACGGTTACGACCAACTGCCTGCCCTGAACCCCTGCTTCAGGTCGGCAGAAGTCCGCGACGGCCGCGTGATCGTGAGATTTGACAACTCGAGGCTGGGCTTTATGGGCACCGACGAGATCAAGGGCTTCGAAGTCGCCGGCGGCGGCGGAACCTTCCATCCCGCCAAGGCCGAAATAGTGCAGGGCGGCGCAGTGGCAGTATGGTGCGACCTCGTCCCCAACCCCGTGGAAGTCCGCTACTGCTTCAAGGACTTCGAAGTCGGCACGCTGATCGGAGGCAACGGACTCCCCGTCATTCCTTTCAGGGCCAAGGTAGAAACAACCCCGAAGGCCGAATAGCCCCCGGGGTCGCTTTCTGTCGGATAATCGATATCTCCTAGAACAGAGAAGGAACGTTTGCACCCATCAGTTCGCGGGCGCGGGTGTCGGGATTGTTCTTCACAACGCAGGTGTTGTTGAGGATCATAGTCTCGCAACCCTCTGTGGTATACTGCGGCCACTGCGGCAGGCCGTCCTTCTTTCCTGTATTCGGATCGCCGGTAAGCATAAAGGCGTGGAGGGCGTCAGCCATCTTGGCAGAGAGTGCGCGCGGAATCTTTCCGCCGCCTGAGTGCGACAGCATCACGTCGGTATTGTAGAACCAGAAGCTGATGTCGATGTTGTGGAATGAACGGTAGCGGCCGTCGAACATAGGCGGATACCAGTTGTACCAGGCCACGTAAACGGGAGATTTCTGGTGCAGCTTGGCGTTGGCGGTGGTCAGAACCTGTGTCCTGGGAGTGTTCACGATGGTATAGATACCGTAAGGGCTGTTGCCCGGGAAGAGCTTGTCATACTCGTCGTATACAGCCTCTGCATTGTCGCCGAAGTTGGGCTTGAGCTGTTCGATAATGTCAGCCCTGGTCAGCAGCTCCTTTGAGGCGTCGTCACGGTCTGACACGAATTCGTTGGTAGTCGTGCAGAGCAGCATCGCCACATCGGGAAGGTCGTTGCGGTCGAGAGTGAAGAATGTTCCCTTGGGGATGTCGATATCGTCGGCAACGGGGCTGAAAGCACCTCTTACATTCATACCTTCAGGCCTGAAGTTGCGTGACACTGAATAAGCCAGATCGTAGAATTCCTGCCAGGGCATCTCCTGCAGCTTGTCGATCTCGCCGGGCTTGAGGCCGGCAGCTTTCACGATCTCTGCACCGAGTGCCTCGGCGTATGCCTGGTCTGAAGCGCTGGTGGCGCTGCCGCTCAGAGGAACAACCTTGCTGACGAGACCCTTGGCTGAAGGCATTGAAGCAAGGATGCAGACCTTTGCTCCACCGCCGGACTGGCCGATGATGGTCACGTTGTCAGGGTCGCCGCCGAAGTTGGCTATGTTGTCCTTAACCCACTGGAGGGCTGCCACGCAGTCGAGCATTCCGACATTGCCTGAATGTTTGTATTTCTCGCCTCCCACTGCTGCGAAATCTGCGAATCCGAAGCAGTTCAGACGGTGGTTGATGGAAACGAAGACAGAGTTTTCCCTGCGGGCGAAGTTCTCACCGAGGTAGCCTTTCTGCTCATAAGAGCAGCCGAAGCTGTAGCCGCCGCCGTGGATCCATACGATCACCGGACGTTTGGCCTTGTCGATGGCAGGAGTCCATACGTTGAGCTTGAGGCAGTCTTCGCTCATATATGCGTAGTTCCACTCATCCTGGAAGGTCTTGTATGAAGTGGACTGCCAGTTGCCGGGAGCCTGAGGTGCGCAGGCGCCGAAATATACGGTGGGAAGGATGCCGTCCCAGGGCTCGGGGGGCTGAGGGGGCATAAAGCGGTTCTTGCCCTCAGTGCTGGCGCCGTAGGGAATGCCGAGGAAGGTGTAAACGTCCCTCATTATGTATCCCTTTACCTTTCCGTACTGGGTCTGGGCGATTGCGATGTCGTCACCGATATAGACGAGCTGCTCGTCGGGATCGTAGTCGAACGACGACTTGTTGCCATTGGCGCAGGACACGGCAATAAACGCCAAGCCCGCAATGGCTGCGAGTTTGAAGAAACTTGATATTTTCATTGTATAATGTTTTAGAGAACTGTCTCGAATTCCTTCAGGAAGCGCACGTCATTCTCGAAGTAATGGCGGAGGTCGTTGACCTGCCACTTGAGCATAGCGATGCGCTCGATTCCCATACCGAAGGCGAAGCCGCTGTAGACTTCGGGATCGATGCCGTTGGCCACAAGCACGTTCGGGTCGACCATACCGCAGCCAAGGATCTCCAGCCAGCCTGTGCCCTTGCAGATGCTGCAGCCCTTGCCCTTGCAGATGTTGCAGCTTACGTCAACCTCGGCGCTGGGCTCGGTGAAGGGGAAGTAGCTCGGACGCATACGGATCTTGGTGTCCGCTCCGAACATTTCCTGGGCGAAGAGCAGGATTGACTGCTTGAGGTCAGCGAAAGACACGTTCTTGTCGATGTAGAGACCTTCCACCTGATGGAAGATGCAGTGTGCACGGGCGCTGATGGCTTCGTTGCGGAATACGCGGCCGGGGCAAACCACACGGATGGGAAGAGACTGGTTCTCCATCGTGCGGACCTGCACTGAAGAAGTGTGGGTGCGCAGAAGGATGTTGTTGGCAGTCTGGTTGTTGATGAAGAATGTGTCCTGCATATCGCGGGCGGGGTGCTCGGGAGGGAAGTTGAGGGCGCTGAACACGTGCCAGTCGTCTTCGATCTCCGGGCCTTCTGCCACTGAATAACCGAACTTCTTGAATATTGAGAGGATTTCCTCGCGTACCAGGGAAATGGGATGACGCGCGCCCAAGGGCATACGGTCACCGGGCAGGGTGAGGTCTTCTGCAGAATCCTTCGGACCTTCCTGGCTCTCCAGGGCTGCCCTGAGGGCTTCCATCTTGGAAAGCATATTGTTCTTGAGGGCGTTCAGCTTCTGGCCGTAGAGCCTCTTCTGGTCTGCCTGGACTGTGCGGAACTCTTCGAAAAGCTTGGTGATCTCGCCTTTCTTGCCAAGCATCTTAACCCTGATCTCTTCTACCTGCTGCTGTGAGGCGGCCTTCAACTCGTCTATCTGCTTCTGAAGGTCCTCGATAATCTTATCATCAATCATTCTCACTCGTTTCGCAAGGATTAATTAGTATACTATCGAGCGTGGAGGACTTGCGAAACTTCTTCTCCCCGCCCTTCTTCTTACGTATCCCCATTCCTAAATCCCTTCCCTCGGGGAAGGGACTTACCCTTCGCCCTACGGGCTCTAATCATGGAGTGAGCTACAAATGTAACAATATTCCGCGGAAATCGTTACAGATAGCTCTCTTTATCCTTGACGGCGAGGTCGACGAGGATTTCCTTGACCGAGGCGTCGTCGCGGGGACAGATCATAAGGGCGTCCTCCGTGTCGATCACCAGATAGTCCTTCAATCCCTTCACGACAACGAGCTTGCGGTTGTCGGTTTCGTAGACTATGCTGCCTGAAACCTTCGTAAGAATGTTGTTGGCAGCCTGCAGAGCGTTGTTCTGGGCATCGCTCTTGGGAACCTGCTCGTAGAGAGACTGCCAGGTGCCGAGGTCCGACCATCCGAACAGACCCTCGAAGACGTGCGCCTTCTTGGTCTTCTCCATCACTCCGTAGTCGATGGAGATGGTCGTGCTGTCTTCGTAAACCTTGTTGACGAAATCAGGCTCTGCATCGGTGAAATAGATGCCTTCGCCGGCCGCAAACATACTTGCCACATTGGGCAGGCAAAGCTCCAGCTCGCTCTTGATGGTCTTCAGGTTCCAGATGAATATGCCGGAATTCCACAGGAACTCGCCCGAGTCGATGAACACCTTCGCCAGCTCGGCGTCGGGCTTCTCGGTGAAGGTCTTCACCGCGTAGGCCTTGTGGCCCTCGAATTCGAAGCCGCGCTTCTTGTTGGCCTGGATATATCCGTAGTTGACATTCGGGCTCGTGGGCTTGATGCCTACGGTGAACAGCTCGTCGTTGGAAGAAGCATATTTCATCACCGTGGAAATAGTGTCCACGAACAGCGATTCGTCGGCTATGAAATGGTCGGAAGGGCTCACCACGACAGTGGCGTCGGGATGACGGCTGATAAGCTTGTAGGTCGCATAAGCTATGCAGGGGGCGGTATTGCGCTTGTAGGGCTCATAGAGAACGTTCCCTGGCTCGATGTCAGGCAGCTGCTGCTCGATAAGGTCCTTGTATTTCGCTGCAGTTACTATCAGGATGTTCTCGCGGGGAACGATCTTGGCGAAACGGTCCACTGTCATCTGCAGGAAAGACTTGCCGACTCCCAGGATGTCCAGGAACTGCTTGGGCATCTCATTCCTGCTTACAGGCCAGAAACGGCTTCCGACGCCTCCGGCCATAATTACTGCATAATATTTATCGTTCATTTTATACTGTTTGAAACTTTTCCGGTATTATAAATTCCAGCCGTCCGTATTCTTGTTCTTCTCCACCGCAGTCTCGATGGCATCGTCCAGGTTGTGGAAGAAGTCGAAACCTGTGAGCGCCTCTATCTCGTCCACGGACTTCACGTAGCTGCTGACCTTGCCTGGAACGTTCTTGTTCTCCATCCAGAAGCCGATGGCGCTGTAGCCGCCGTTGGCGGTGCTGGAAGCCTTGTATTTCAGGCAGACCTTGTAGTAGGCCTTCGGCACTGCCACAGGGGCGCCGATGTTGTCCTGGATGTAGTTGACGGTCGGGTCCTCCGCTGTCTTCACCACGCAGCCTGTCACCACATAGACGGTGTCGCAGTTGCGGGCCACGACGCGCAGGTCGGTCTCCAGAGTCTCCCATACACCTGAATTCAAGCCTTCGTTCTGAGGGGTGATATTGGTGGAATAGAAGGTCTGTGCATTGGCCTCTGTGTTGACGAGACGGTCGGCCGAAGGCAGCTGGTGGCCGCGGCTGTAGCCCGTCAGAGCCCTCAGGATCCTGGCCTGGTCGCGCTCCGGAACCTTGGGGTCATAGGCCCAGGCATCGGTGCGGGAAACGCCGTTGAGCACGCTTGCATACAGGGGATATGCCACCCAGTGCGCCACTT
>JAGCFF010000044.1 GCA_017650285.1 Bacteroidales bacterium | reverse complement strand
GGACGACGGCGTGGTCCTGGACGTCGAGGCCAAGTCGAAGACAGAGCTTGAGGCTCCCCTGCGTGTGCACGTCAGCAACCCGATGCGTCTGCTTGGCCTCGGGCTGGATGCCGTCAGACAGATGGGCGAAGAAGGCTATGTAGTGAACTACAGCCTGGCAGTCTCGAGAGGCGGCAAGTTCCATAAAATCAACAAGAAGAATATCCCTCTGGATTCGTTCATAAAAACTGAAGAATGAAAAAACTGATCATAATAGCAGTCCTGGCCTGCCTGTCGCTCTTCCATGCGGCGGCTCAGGACGACCTTACAGCCGTCAAGGAAGCAGCTCTCGACTCTTCGCTGTATGGCAAGAATGTGTTTACGGTGATAGGACAGGGAAGGACCGGCCAGGGCACCATTACCATCGACCAGCCCAACTCGCTCGTGACCGCAATGGCCACCCACAAGACCCGCAACGCCTCGAAGCAGATGAACGGTTACCGTGTCAGGATTTTCTTCGACAACAGCCGTAACGCAAGGGCGGTTTCCGAGCAGGTTGCAGGTTCTTTCTCTGCAGTATATCCTTCGGTCGCCGTCTATCGGGAATACGAGAATCCCTATTTCAAGGTGACGGTGGGTAATTTCCGCACCAAGGCAGATGCCACCAGATTCCTCAACACAATAAAAGGCCAGTTCCCGTCAGGGTTCATCGTAAGGGAGAGAATCACCTATCCTAGCTTCTGAAAGATATGGAAATGATCAAACAGTCTTTGCAGCAGAAGCAGATCCAGAAGCTTTCGCCTCTTCAGATACAGACGATCAAGCTTCTTGAGCTGCCTACGATCGAGCTGGAGCAGAAGATCCAGAAAGAGCTCGAGGAGAATCCTGTGCTGGACGAGGTCACCGACGACAATCCGGAGGATGACGACGGTCTCCCCAAGAAGGTTTCCCTCAGCGATTATCCTGCAGACGACCAGACCCCTTCGTACAAGACTTATGTGAACAACCAGGGCAAGGACCTCAAGCCCCAGTACAATACTTTTTCCGTCAAGGAAAGTTTCCATCAGAACCTGGAGTCCCAGCTGGGCTACTGCCATCTGACTCCCAGGGCCCGCCAGATCGCTTTGTTCATCATCGGTATGATTGACGACGACGGCTATCTGCGCCGCGACCTGCAGTCCCTGGCCGACGACATTTCGTTCCGCCTCAATATCGAGACCGACGAGAAGGAGCTGGAAGACCTTCTGTCCATCATCCAGGAGTTCGATCCAGTGGGAGTGGGTGCGAGGGACCTTCGCGAATGCCTGCTGCTCCAGATCAAGGCCAAGCCCCACGACGAGGCCCGTGACTACGCCCAGGAAATCCTCGAGAACCACTTCGAGGAGTTCACGAAGAAGCATTATTCGAAGCTGCTCTCCAAGATGAAGATCAGCGAGGAGCAGCTCAAGGCCGCCATCGACGAGATCGTGCATCTGAATCCCCGTCCGGGCGGACAGATCGACGATTCGTACACGGAGCAGGCCCAGCAGGTGGTGCCCGACTTCGTCCTTGAGCTGAAGGACGGCAAGCCCGTGATGTCGATGCCCCGCTTCAACGTGCCCGAGCTCAAGATCAACAAGCGCTATGCCGAGATCCTGATGGATTCTGCTTCAAAATCGACCAAGGAAGGCAAGGAAGCAGTCACTTTCGTGAAGCAGAAGCTAGATTCGGCAAAATGGTTCATCGAGGCCATCAAGCAGAGGCAGCGCACCCTGCAGAACACGATGAACGCCATCATAGAGTTCCAGTACGATTTCTTCATCGACGGTGACGAGACCAAGCTCAAGCCTATGGTTCTCAAGAACATCGCAGAACGCACCGGACTGGACATCTCCACCATATCACGCGTGGTGAGCAGCAAGTACATCCAGACCCATTTCGGAATATATCCCCTGAAGTATTTCTTCTCTGAAGGCCTGATGACCGAGAGCGGAGAGGAGGTTTCTACCCGCGAGATCAAGAAGATCCTGACGGAAAGCATAGAGGCGGAGGACAAGACCAAGCCTCTGACCGACGAGGAGCTCGTGACCGTGCTCACGGACAAGGGCTACAAGGTCGCCCGAAGGACCGTGGCGAAATACAGGGAGCAGCTCAACATCCCGATAGCGCGCCTCCGCAAAGAGATATAAAAATTCCGGCCAGGCATATTGCCGAGCCGGAATTTCCTTATCATAGAGGTTTAGGCTATTTATACAGGAATCTCTTGATGCTCATCTTGGGAGTCTTGACGAAAGGCTCGCTGACGAGTTCGACCTTTGCGATCTGGCTGTAGCCGGGCAGCACACGGTTGGTGGCGATCCTGATCTTCTCGGGAATCTCCGACAACGCCTCAGTGTCGATACCCTCTTTCTTGACTGCTTCGGGATCGAGATATACCAGTGCGACGATCTTGCCGTTGCGGTCCACCACGACGCTCTCGGCCACGAAAGGCTGGTTGTTGATGATGGCCTCGAGTTCCTCGGGATAGATGTTCTGTCCGTTGGCGCTGAGGATCATGCTCTTGCTGCGTCCCTTGATGAAGATGTTGCCGTCCTTGTCCATTATTCCGAGGTCTCCTGTGCGCAGGAAGCCGTCCTCGGTGAAAGCGTTGGCAGATGCCTCGGGATTCTTGAAGTATCCGATGCAGATGTTCTCGCCCTTTGCCTGGATTTCACCGGCGATGTGCTGGGGATCTTCTGAGTCGATGCGTACGGTGGCGCAGTCGACGGCCTTTCCGCAGGAACCTGCTACATATTTGGTCCAGTGCTCATAGGCGAGCAGGGGGCAGGCTTCAGTCATACCGTAACCCACGAGATAAGGGAACTTGATGCGCTTGAAGAGTTTCTCCACCTCGGGATTGAGGGCGGCGCCTCCCATGATGAACTCCTGCACGTTTCCGCCGAATGCGGTCACGAGACCGTCCTTCACTTTCTTGTAGATTATGTTGTTCAGGCCGGGGATCTTGGTCAGGACCTTGACGACGGGTTTGTCGAGGGTGGGTTTCACCTTGCTCTTGTAGATTTTCTCCATTACGAGGGGAACGGTGATGAGCAGGTACGGCTTTACCTCGGCAAATGCCTTCATCAGGGCTGCGGGAGTCGGAGCCTTTCCGAGCCAGTAAATTCCGGTGCCGTTGCAGAGGGGATAGATGAACTCGATGACCAGTCCGTACATATGGGCCATAGGGAGCATAGAGACCATCTTGTCTCCTGCGGGGACATTTCTCTGGCTGTAGTCCACGTTAGCGCTGAAATTGCGGTAGGTGAGCATCACGCCCTTCGGGTCTCCGGTAGAGCCTGAAGTGTAGCTGATGGTCGACAGGTTGTCCCAGTTGTCGGTGGGGAACACGACGTCGTCGGGACCGTAGCCGCCTTTCCATTTGTCCTTGAAGAGGACATCCATCGTTTCGTATAGGCTCTTTGTCTTTTCGTCTTTTGCCCAGAGGCAGCTCCAGTTGTCGACGTCGATCGCGATGCGCAGCTGCGGCATCTTGTCGAGTTTCATCTTCTTCCATTTGGCCTCGTTGGTGAAGAGGGCGATGCTCTCGGAGTGGTCCACAAGGAAAGAGGCGCTTTCGGGAGTGAAGTCGGCAAGGAGGGGAACGATCACGGTCTCATAGGTGTTGACGGCCATATAGACCATACCCCAGCGGGCGCCGTTGCCGGAATAGAGGGCGATTTTCTCGCCTTTCTTGAATCCGAGGGCCTCGAAAGCGAGGTGGAACTTCTCGATCTGAGTAGCCATCTGGCCATAGGTGAATGATTCGCCGCCTATTGTGTTGAGGGCGACCTTGTCCCAGTACTTGCGGGTTGCATCCTGGAGTCTTTGAAGATAATGCGGATATGCCATTTCGATTATGTTTTCAAACTTGTGACGGCAAAAGTATCGGCTGGGACACTTTAATTAAAATAATTGTGATTAATGCTGCCTATATTTGACGAAACAGTCGCTATGTGTGACAAATAATTTATATTTGTGACAAAAATGGCGGAAACGGAAATTCGTCACACCGCCTGCAAAGTTGGATTTTCAGCCTTCGGAATATGAAACCTAACAACCGCCTGCTCGGCAAGTACAGCAGTCAGCTGTGGTATATCGTACTGATACCCTTGTTCTTCCTGGTCTTCGTGATCGGGTACAAGCCCTTCAACATCGAAAACAGCGTATTGTGCAGCTACCCTGCCGTCTGGGCCGGGGAGAACGGACGCTACCAGTTCAATATCGTGATGATAATGTGCATCATCCTGATGGTTCTGGTGCTGTCGAGGACACTGCTCTACCTGTTGAGAAGGAGCCTGAGCAAGGACGGAGGCAACTACTTCATCTGGATTTCCGGGGAGTTCCTCGCGATGACGCTCTTCACGGCGCTTTACGTGACGCTGATCACCAAGGGCGCGATGACCTATTTCAATGCGCTGCTCTATTCCTTCATCTTCCTGCTGGCCGTCCTGATCTTTCCCTATGCCCTTATAACCCTCTCGCAGCTGCTTAAGTCGGCCGGAACCTCGAAGGCGGCAATAGTCGACGACACCAGCAGCCGAGTGCGCTTCTACGACGACAAGCATACCCTGAAGTTCGTGATAGCGGCATCTGCCATCCTCTATATCGAGGCGCAGGAGAATTACGTGAGGATATACTATATGGACGCAGACCAGGTGAAGAGCTATCAGCTGAGGGCTACTATGAAGAAACTCGAGGAAAGCCTGACCTCGAACGACCTGATCAGATGCCACCGTTCCTATTTCATCAACCCCAGCCATATCCACGCGCTGCGCAAGGACAAGGACAACTACATATACGCCGAGATAGACGACCTCGCGCATACCGCGATACCTATCAGCAAAAAATATTACGAAGTAGTGAGCGAACAGCTCTAAATCTGCCATTAATTGTGTAAAATTGCAGTCATGCTGAAAAAAATATTACCCGATGTACTGGCCATAGCGGCCTTCGTCATCATTTCATTCGCTTATTTCACCCCTGCAGCCCTCCAGGGCCGCGTTCCGGCCGGAGACGACCACGTAGGAGTCATAGGTGCAAACCAGGATGTAGTCGAATACAGGGCTGCCACGGGCAACTATTCCCGCTGGACCAACTCCATTTTCGGAGGTATGCCCAACTACCAGATGTCTCCGAGCTACGACTCCCAGAAGCCTCTGAAGTTCCTGGGCAAGGTCTATCACCTTTTCCTCCCGAAATATGTGTGGTATCTGTTCGTGCTGCTGCTGGGCTTCTACATAATGCTCAGGGTGCTCGGCATTCCGGTACTGCTGTCGTTCCTGGGAGCGATAGTGTGGGCGTTCTCATCATATTTCCTGATAATCATAGGGGCCGGCCACATCTGGAAGGTGAACGTGCTGGCCTATGTCCCTCCGACCATAGCAGGCATATTGCTCACGTATAAGGGGAAATATCTGGCAGGAGGCCTGATGTCGACATTCTTCGCCGCCCTGCAGATATATGGCAACCACCTGCAGATGTCTTATTATTTCCTCTTCGTGATCGCTTTCCTCGTGATAGCCGAAGCGGTGCTGGCAGTCCGTGCAGGGCAGTTCTCCAGGTTCCTGAAGGCAACGGGAGTGCTGATAATTGCGGCAGTGCTTGCCATCGGTATGAACATCTCCAACCTCTACCATACCTACGAATACAGCAAGGAGACTATGCGCGGTGGAAGCGAACTGGTGAAAGGCGACGCCAACCAGACTTCCGACGGTCTCGACAGGGATTACATCACCCAGTGGAGCTACGGCATAGGAGAGACCTTCTCCCTTCTCGTCCCGGACGTAAAGGGCGGTTCGTCGAGCATACCCCTCAGCAGCCACAAGGCTGCCGTAAGGAAGGTTGCTGCCAACAACAGGCAGTATGTGGGGCAGTTCGGCTCTTACTGGGGCGAGCAGCCCGGAACTTCGGGTCCCGTGTATGTCGGAGCCTTCGTGCTGTTCCTCTTCATACTCGGTCTGTTCATAGTGAAAGGGCCTGTCAAGTGGGCGCTGTTCGCTGCGACCGTCCTGTCCATCCTGCTCAGCTGGGGCCACAACTTCATGTGGTTCACCAACCTGTTCATAGACCATATGCCGCTCTACAGCAAGTTCCGCACGGTGTCTTCGATACTTGTGATAGCTGAATTCACCATTCCGTTCCTGGCTGTGCTGGCAATCAAGCAGATCATCGACGATCCGACGGTTCTCAAGAGGCGCAGGGGCGCTTTCTGGGGCAGTGCGGCACTCACAGGGGGCCTCGCCTTCCTGTTCGCCGTGATGCCGAAAGTGTTCTTCCCCAACTATGTCTCGGGAGCCGAGATGTCTGCTCTATCCTCGCTCGACGAGCAGTCCAGGATGCTGCTGACAGGTATGATCGAGGACGTGCGCGTGGCCATATTCACCGCCGACGCCTGGCGCAGTTTCGCCATAGTAGCCGTCGGTGTGGCCCTCCTGCTCCTTTTCCGTGCAGGCAAGCTCAAGGCCAATCTGACCGTCGCCCTTTGCGCCCTGCTCTGCTTCGTGGACTTGTGGAGCGTGGACAAGCGCTACCTGAACGACTCGATGTTCATCAGCCCCAGGGCCCTGAACCAGGTTGCAGAAAAGACTTCCGCCGACGAGCTCATCCTCAGCGATACCGATGCCGACTACCGTGTGCTGAACCTTTCTGCCAACGTGTTCAACGACAACACCACTTCATACTGGCACAAGAGCGTAGGCGGCTACAGCGCTGTGAAGCTCCGCCGCTATCAGGAAGTGATAGAAGACCATATCACCCCTGAGATAATGACCCTCTACGACGAAGTGGGCAAAGTGAACGGCGATCTCGGCGCCATCGACGTCGACAAGCTGCCTGTGCTCAATATGCTCAACACCCGCTATATAGAGTTCCCTCTTTCCGGCGGTGACATAATGCCGCTCCGCAACCCGAATGCGCTCGGAAACGGCTGGTTCGTGGACAGGGTGATCTCTGCTGACAATGCCAATGAGGAGCTTGCCCTCCTTCACGGGATCAATCCCGCCGAGGTGGCAATAGTCGACAAGTCCTTCATCGATGCCGTGGGCAACGGAGGAGCTGCAGGCACCGTGACTCTGACCGAATATGCTCCCAACCGCCTGGTATACGAGACATCCAGCGAACTGCCCGGCACCGTGGTGTTCTCGGAGGTGTATTATCCTTCGTGGCAGGCGTTCATCGACGGCAACGAAGTGAAAGTGGGCCGTGCGGACTATATCCTCAGGGCTCTCGCAGTTCCCGCAGGGCAGCATAAGGTGGAGTTCGTTTTCGACCCCGTATCCCTCAAGAAGACGGAAAAGTTTGCAGGAATGTCCTACGGCATCCTGGTATGTCTGGCTCTGGTCTATGCTGGATATGCCTGCAGCCGTTATTTGAAGAGAAGACGCACCGCGAACCAGGCGTGATGCAGCAGGGTGCTGGGCAGTCCGTAGTGCTTGCGCATTATCGCGAAGCGCTCTTTCAGTGATGCCTTGCGGTTGTCGATCGTGACGCCGCTGCCGTCTTCCAGATAATCCGCGACAATGAGATGTGTGTTGTGGAGATTGCGGGCTTTCTTCATCACCCGTATGCACCAGTCTACATCCGCTGAAAAACGGTACCTCAGGTCATAAGGCTCCGCCAGGTCCCTGCGCGCGTAGAATGCCTGATGGCAAACCAGCATTCCGTTCTTGAAACTCTTCCAGTCGAGATGTTCCGGAGGGCTCAGGCGGCGCATTCCGTAGATTTCGCCGGCCATATTCGTCAGTGCGGTATTGCCGTAGATGACGCCCGGCAGTTCGTCCAGATCCTGCACCTGCGCTGCGATCTGCTCCAGGGTGGTATCCTCGTGGAAGCGGTCTCCGGCGTTCATAAAGAGGACATAGTCCCCGGTCGCCAGCGCCATTCCCTTGTTCATCGCGTCGTACAGCCCTTTGTCAGGTTCGCTGACCAGGATGTCCACCTTGTCGCGGTAGCGCGAGATTATGTCGAGGGTAGAATCTTTCGACGCGCCGTCGATGATGATGTATTCCCTGTCAGCCCAGGTCTGGCCCGTGACGCTGCGCAGGGTGCGTTCAACAGTGGCCGAGGCGTTGTAGCATATGGTTATGATGGAGAATTTCATTTGAAAAGAGAGATGTATTGACGGGCCACCACTTGCTCGGAATAAGTGCTGACGACTTTTTCGCGGGCGTTGTGGCAGAGGGAAGGATAGTCGGCTTCTTCCATAACCCACTTGATGCCGTGGGCCAGGTCTTCCGCGGATTTGTATTTTGCGACGTATCCGTTCGACATATGGTCTATCATTTCCGGTATGCCGCCTATCTCGAACCCGACGCAGGGGACTCCGCAGGAGAGAGCCTCCATAATGGTGTTGGGCAGATTCTCCTGGAGGGACGGGGTGACGAATACATCGGCAGCGTTGTAATAGTCCGCCAGCGAAGCGGCGCCGCCGACGTATCCCAGAGGATGGCAGGGCAGTGCGAGGGTGGAACCCAGGGTCTGGGAATCCTTGCCGAGAATGAGCACCTCGTATTCTCCGGGTGCTGTGTCCTGGAGTATCCTGCAGCTGTCTTGGAAATATTTCATCCCCTTGCGGATGTCGGTGGTCTTCACCGAACAGAACAATATCAGTTTCTTGTCTTCGGGCAGGCCCAGACGGCGGCGGACTGCTGCCTTGTCAGTCGGGGTGTAGACTGCAGTGTCGATAGGGTTCGGTATGGATACCACCCTGTGGCCTTCGGCTATCCTGCTCTTGCTGCAGAGGTCGGCCAGCCACTTGCTGCAGCCGACGAAAGTGATATTTGCGTTCTCGAGTATCCCGGCCTTGCGCTCGAAGGTGTCCCTTGCGAGATCCTTGAACCCGCGCCTGGGAAGCAGCGGGCAGTCGTGGCATTCTGCGTTGTAGCGCCTGCAGTTGTCTGCGTGATGGCACACGCCGGTGAAGGGCCACATATCGTGCATTGTCCAGACTATGGGCTTGCCGCTGGCGACGATCTTCTGAAGCCCGCCGAGCGAGATGAAGCCCTGGTTTATCCAGTGCAGATGTATTATGTCGGCCTTGCGGAATGCACGTGTGCGGGTGATGTCTATGCCGGAATTGGCTATGTCCACGTAGAAAAGGTTGTCGCGGCTGAAACCCTTGGCTGCCCAGATGGCGGCCCTTTCACGAAGGAAGCACCACCTCTTTTTCAGGCCGTTTCCGACAGGAATCACGCCCTCGGAGCGTCCTTCCGCATTGCGGACCATCATAAGCGCGTCCACCCCTTCGCTGCGAAGGGCTTTCAAGATGCGTCCGCAGGCGATTGCGGCGCCTCCTGTGGTTTCGGAAGTGTTGACAAGCAGTACGTTCATAGCTGCACGAAGTGATACGAAGATAGCAATAATCCTTAAATTGTTTAAATTTGTATAATATGGCAGGTTCGGAACTGAAGAATAAGACCATCAGAGGACTCTTCTGGGGAGGCTTCAACAGCGGTATGAAGCAGGTCGTCAGCGCACTGATCGGCATCGTGCTGCTCAGCAAGCTGGCTCCCGGCGACTACGGACTGGTGGGAATGCTTGCCATATTCACCGGTATCGCAGGCACCCTGCAGGAAGGAGGCTTCACCTCGGCTCTTGCCAACCGCAAGGAGTTCAGCCACGACGATTTCAATGCCGTGTTCTGGTTCAACAACATCATCAGCATCCTGATGTATGTGGTCCTGTGGTTCTGTGCACCGCTCATCGCCGATTTCTATGGCCAGCCGGAGCTCGTCAGGATTTCGCGGGTGCTCTTCCTGGCATTCGTGTTCAACGGCCTGTCTCTGGCGTTCAACGCCTATCTGTTCCGCTTCCTGATGGTGCGCGAGAAAGCAGCCATAGAGATAATTGCGAGCATAGTCGCAGGCCTTGCGGCCATTTTCCTGGCCATCAAAGGCTACGGCTATTGGGCGCTGGTGGTCAATACGGTACTGATGAGTTTCGTAGCCTCGCTGCTCAGGATAATAATCGTTCCCTGGAAACCTACCTTCAAGATGAATTTCCGTCCCGTATGGGAGATGTTCGGATTCAGCTTCAAGCTGGTCATCGCATCTTTCGTGACGCAGCTGCAGAACAACATCTTCTCGGTTGTACTCGGCAGGGCCTATACCGAGAGGGAGGTGGGCTTCTACTCCCAGGGCAACAAATGGACCGTGATGGGGCAGACGATGATTTCCGGCACCATCAACAGCGTGGCTCAGCCCACGATGGCCAGGGTTACCGACAACGCCGAAAGGAGCCTCAAGGTGTTCCGCAAGTTCATGAGGCTGACAGCCTGCCTGGTGTGCCCGGCTATGATCGGCCTTGCCTTCATCGCCCCTCAACTCATACAGGTCATCAATCCCGAGTTCATGCCGAGCGTCCCCGTGATGCAGCTGTGCAGCTTAGGATGCATCGCCCTGTCCCTGTCGAATATGTATTCCCAGATGAACATAGCCCACGGCCGTTCTGACCTGAACCTGCTCGTCACCATCATCGGAGCCGCCCTCCAGATAGCGATGGCCTTCGTGGTGTACAGGTACGGAATCAACGTGATAGCCCTGACCATCGCAATCTGCAACTTCGTGATTCTGGCTGCCTGGCAACTGATCAGCGGAAGGCACGTCGGATATACGCTGCCTATGCTGCTGAAGGACCTGCTGCCCTATGCAGGACTGTCAGTCCTCGTGGTGACGGCGGCCTTCTTCGCGACGAGATTCATCCACAATGCGGCGCTGCTGCTCTGTGCCAAGCTGGTCGTCGTAGCCGTGCTGTACGTGCTTGCCCTCAAGATACTCGATTCTGCCATCTACCGCGAGGCCCGGGTGTTCATCAAGAGGCACTGGCGCCGTTAGCCCCTATGTGATATTGACGCAACTGCCTGCGCAGTTCCTTCTCCCTGCCGCCGCAGAGGGAGTCGAGCAGTTCGTGGAACTCGGCGCCGTGGTTCAGCTGCCGCAGGTGGCAGAGTTCGTGCAGGATGACATAGTCCCGCAGCTCTTCGGGCAGGCGCATAAGCTGCATATTGAGATTGATGTTGCCCTTGGTGCTGCAGCTCCCCCAGTTCGATACGTTGTTCTTGATGAAGACTTTGTTGTAGCTGAATCCGTGCTCGGAGGCCAGTTCTGCAAGCCGCGGGATGAGCCAGGCCTTCGCCTCGGCCCTGAGGGCTTCGTCGGGGACTGCCTTGCGCCTTCTTCTGCGGATGGGGCGCAGCGGGGTGAAGATGCGGATTATCACTTGAATCGAAGCTGGTCGAAGGTCAGCTTCCTGCCGCTGAGGAAGAACTTGAGCAGGATGCTGCCGCGCAGATGGCCGATGTCGTTGTATTCTTCGGAGAATACGGAATGGTCTTCGACCTTCTTCAGCCTGCGATAGTCGCGGTGGGCGCGGAAGACAGCCTTGCAGGACTCCCACCTGAAGGTGACCAGATATACCATAGCCGAGCAGAAGTCCAGCATCTTGCGGATGGTGATGGTCCTCCAGCGGATGTTGCCCGGCAGGTTCTTGTAGAGCATCAGCAGGTTGTTGCGGTAGTTGAAATACAGCTTCTGGGGGGCGTTGTTGGGCAGGGTGCCGCCGCCTACGTGGTAGACCTTGGCCTGGGGAACGGCCCACACCTGGAAGCCGAGCAGCTTGGCGCGCCAGCAGAAGTCTATCTCCTCCATATGGGCGAAGAACAGGTCGTCGAGGCCTCCGAGATGGTGGTAGAGCGATGAGCGCACGACCATGCAGGCTCCCGTGGCCCAGAAGATCTCTTCCTCCTCGTCGTACTGGCCGTGGTCCTTCTCGATATTGCTCAGGATGCGGCCGCGGCAGAACGGATAGCCGAAGTGGTCGATGAAGCCGCCGCAGGCTCCTGCATATTCGAAAGTGTCCCTGGCGGACTCGGACAGGATCTTGGGCTGGCAGATGCCGGCATCGGGATTGTCCTCCATAAAGGCGATGAGGGTCTCGGCCCAGCCGGGAGTGACTTCCACGTCGGAATTCAGCAGGATGTAGTAGTCGGCCTCGATCTCCCGGAAAGCGCGGTTGTAGCCTTCGGTGAAGCCGTAGTTGCGGTCGAATTCGATGAGCTGTACATCAGGATGTTCGGCTTTAAGCCACTCTACCGAACCGTCGGTGGAACCGTTGTCAGCCACCACGAGGAAGTAATTCTCCTTCGGGGTACAGTCCTCCAGCACGGGCAGGAACCGCTTCATGAAATGCAGTCCGTTCCAGTTGAGTATGACTATCGCCGTATCCATAGATCAATACAAATTTATAAGAATTTTGGCAATCAAAGAATTTCAGGCAGAATAAACAGCCGGTTGCTGTTCGAACCTTTCAGGAGGATGGTCCTGCCTTTGAGAGGATGCTCTCCGAGCCATTGGCGGAGATCTTCGGCGCTGTCGAAGAACTTCGCGCCGGCAGCTTCGGGCACGTCGGCAGCCGCTGCCTTGAACTCGCCGCGGCCTACGAGGAACAGCTCGCCGGTGATTGTGCAGGCCTTGCGCAGCACATCGGCGTGGGCCTGCCGCGAGAACTCACCGAGTTCGTACATATCTCCGAGGATCAGCACCTTGTTCCCGAAATCCGTAGCTGAGAAATTGTCGAGCGAAGTGAGCATACTGGTGTGGTTGGCGTTGTATGCGTCCACGATGAGGGTGTTGTCTGCGGTAGTGACCATCTGCGAACGGTTGTTCGAAGGAACATAGGCTTCGATAGCCGCGATGGCGGCATCTTCATCCACATCGAAATGCCTGGCCACGCAGAGGGCCGCAAGCACGTTGTCGGCATTGTAACCGCCGACCAGATGAGTCCTTATCACGCGGCCGTCCGGCAGGGCGATGCGCAGGAAGGGTTCCCGCACGTCGGCAGGAAGGATCTTCACGCCCTGATATTTCGCGCCGTAAGCTATCTTGACCAGTTTTTCGCGGGCGTTCACCATAGAGCAGATGTCGCTGCTGTCCGCATTGTAGAATACCGTGCCTGCCGTAGCGTTCAGGAAGTCGTAGAGTTCGCCCTTGGTCTTCTTGACGCCCTCGAACGAGCCAAACCCTTCGAGATGCGCACGGCCCACGTTGGTGATCAGGCCGCAGGTGGGAAGGGCCATCGACACGGACAGCGCTATCTCGCCCGGATGGCTGGCTCCCATCTCGACTATCGCGATTTCGTGCTCTTCACCCAGTCCGAGCAGGGTGAGGGGAACTCCGATATGGTTGTTGAGGTTGCCCTTGGTGCAGAGGGTGCGGTATCTGGCGCTGAGCACGGCATTGACCAGCTCCTTGGTGGTGGTCTTGCCGTTGGTGCCGGTGATTCCTACCACAGGAATCTCGAAATGCAGGCGGTGAACCCTCGCCAGTTGCTGCAGGGCCAGCAGGGTGTCGGGCACCTTGATGAAGCGTTCGTCAGCATCTTCGGGAGTTCTTTCGACGACGGCATAGCAGGCGCCCTGTTCGAGGGCGGCCCCGGCAAAGTCGTTGCCGTCGAAGTTCTCGCCCTTGAGGGCGAAGAATATGGAGCCGGGGACTATGCGGCGGGTGTCCGTGCAGACTTTGCCCCCGCATTCAATGAATCTGTCGTACAAATCTTCCATAGCCTATTTTGTGCCTGTGGAACCGAATCCGCCCGCTCCGCGGCTGCTCTCGTCGAGCTGTTCCACTTCTTCCCACTCCACGTGTTCGTGACGTGCGATCACCATCTGTGCGATCCTCTCGCCGGGTTCGATGGTAAACGGGTCTTTCGAAAGGTTGACCAGCAGCACACATACCTCTCCGCGGTAGTCGGAGTCGATGGTGCCGGGACTGTTGGTGACTGAAAGGCCGTGTTTGGCTGCAAGGCCGCTTCTGGGGCGGACCTGGGCTTCATAGCCTTCGGGGAGCTGGATGAACAGACCTGTGGGAATCATCGTGCGCTCCAGCATTCCGAGGGTTACGGGCTCCTCGATGTTTGCCTTGAGGTCGACTCCGGCCGAATAGGGAGTGGCATAGGCCGGAGAGGGGTATCTTGATTTGTTGACGATCTTAACTTTCATATGTAGGAGTGTTTGAGGCGTTCGATCTGCGGCGGCGGTAGTAGAGGATGCTGAGAACCACAGGCACCATATAGCAGAGCAGGAGCAGGGTCTGCACGCCCAGCTTGGGCCACAGGGGGAGCTGCGGCACGAACAGCGAGCCTATATAGATGCCGAGGCCCAGCAGGATGCAGAGTGATATCTGCAGCCAGTTGTAGGGGATGGGATAGTACTTGTTTCCCAGCCATAGCGAGATGCCCATCATCACCACGTAGCTTGCCACGTGACCCCAGGCTGCCGCGTAGTAGCTGTAGCGGGGCATGAAGATGAAATTGATGGCAAGGGTGACAACCAGGCCGGCCAGGGTGATCCACACTGCGTAGCCGGTCTTGCCGCTGAGCTTGTACCACATACTGATGTTGAACTGCATTCCCAGCAGCACGTAGGCCATCAGCATTATGGGTGTTATGGAGAGGCCCTCGCGGAAGTTCCTTCCGAGGATGAGGCCGATCTCGTCGAGGTAGAGGGTCACCACCAGGAAGCCGAACATGCAGAAGGCCACGAAATAGCTCATAACCTGGGCATAGAGGGCCTTGTTGTCGCGGTCTTTCTCCCTCTGGAAGAAGAAGGGCTCGGCCGCGTAGCGGAACATCTGCACGAACAGGGACATAATGACGGCAATCTTGACACCTGCCTGATAGACTCCGAGGTCGGCGCGCCACAGGGCCGGGTCGGCATCCAGGAAGCGCATCAGGATACGGTCCATAAAGTCGTTCAGCACTCCGGGAAGGCCTGCGATCATAAGCGGCAGGGAGTAGAAGAGCAGCGACTTGGCCAGCTCCTTGTCGAGGCGGAAGTGCAGCCTGTGGATTTCAGGCAGCAGCAGGAGCAGGCACACCAGGCAGCTCACCAGGATGGCGAAGATGGCGTAGGTATAGTCGGGAGTGGCGCTCACGAAGTTGAGCAGCCAGCAGTTGGGATGGCTTGCCGCATATTTCGGGAAAAGCAGGTACAGCAGCAGGTTCACTCCCAGCTCGGTGAATATCTTGAGGGTCTTGATTATCGCGAACTTGATGGCCTTGTGCTCATATCGCAGCCGGGCGAAGATGATGGCCGTGATGGTGTCTATCCACAGGATGAGGCCGACATATTTGACCACGCGTCCGTTGCCTTCATAGCCCAGGGCGGAGGAAATGCCGCCGGAAAATGAAGAGACGCAGATGTAGAACACCGCGCACAGGATGAAGACTATGGAAAAGGCCGTGGAGAATACCTTCGGCGAGTTGTTGATCTCCTTGATGGTGGCATAGCGGAAGCAGCCGGTCTCCAGGCCGAGGGCGAGGACCACCTGCAGGATGGCTATGTACGACAGGAATTCCGTGACGACTCCGTAGTCGGAGCGGCTCAGAATAGCAGTGTACAGGGGAACCAGCAGGAAGTTTACGACACGGGCCAGAATGGTGCTGAGACCATATATGGCAGTTTCGCTCGCCAGTTGTTTCAACGGATTTGCCATCTCGGGGTCAAGATTACCATACAAAAATAGGAAATTTGGCTAAATTTGCCCTGCAAATAATCAACATTATGAAACGAGTACTCGCATTATCAGTTATCGTAACTATGGCATTTTTATTCAGCGGTTGCAAGAACGGCAACAAGAGCCAGGAAAAAGATATCAACCTCGACCAGCCCTCTTTCTCACAGGGCGAAATCCAGCAGACTGAAGAAATCGCGGAAGAGCCCGTCTTCAAGATTTCTACCTCTAAAGGCGACATCGTCGTGAAGCTCTACAAGGAGACTCCGCTCCATCGCGACAACTTCGTCAAGCTCGCCCGCAGCGGCTACTATGACGGAATGCTTTTCCACCGCGTCATCAAGAACTTCATGATCCAGGGCGGCGACCCCTTCACCAAACAGGAAGGCAAGGAAGCACAGTACGGAACCGGCGGCCCCAACTACACCATTCCCGCTGAGATCGTTCCCGGCAAGACCCACAAGAAAGGCGCTCTCGCTGCAGCCCGCAGGGGTGACAACGTAAATCCCGAGAAAGCCTCTTCAGGATCGCAGTTCTATCTCGTGCAGAGTGAGGACGGCTGCAAGCACCTCGACGGCGAATACACCATCTTCGGTGAAACAATTTCAGGCCTTGACGTCATCGATAAAATCGCCTCTGTAGCCACCAACAACCGCAATCTTCCCCTCGAGCCTGTAAAAATTATTTCAGTTAAAGAAGTGAAAGAATAAATCGTGGCACGCCTATTGCTTAACCTTAAGTCAAGTTTTTCATAGGTTAAGTTTTTAGGTTAAAATAATAAAGGCCGCTTCCCAAAAGGAGCGGCCCTTATTATTATATACATCCCTGTCCTACAGAACCTGGAAGTCGAGTGCCTTGAGGTCTTCGTCGCGTGACGAGCTGCCGTAGAGGATCTGGTATCTGCCGGCCCTCGGAGCGAGTTCGTCGATGGCTGCGCTGTAGTATGCGAATGCATCGGGCTCAAGTGCGATCTTCACGCTTGCAGTCTGTCCGGCCGCGATGTTGACCCTCTTGAATCCCTTGAGGGCCTTGATGGGAGCGTCAGGATTGTCGAGGCTCTTCACATAGATCTGGATGACCTCGTCGCCGTCCATCTTGCCGGTGTTGGTGACGGGAACGGTGATCTCGACACCCTTGCCGGCCTTCACTGATTTCTTTGACAGAGAGGCGTCGCCATAGGCGAACTTGGTATAGCTCAGACCGTAGCCGAAAGCGTAGAGAGGCTTGCCGGTGAAGTAGCGGTAGGTGCGGTTCTCCATACTGTAGTCGGTGAAGTCGGGAAGCTGGCTGGTAGAAGCGTAGAATGTCACAGGAAGACGTCCTGCAGGGTTGTAGTCGCCGAAGAGGATGTCTGCAACTGCGATACCTGCTGCCTGTCCGCCGTACCAGGCCTGGAGAAGAGCGTTGTACTGGTTCTCGATGGGGCCGAAACCGATGGCGCTGCCGGTGCAGTTCACGAATACTACGGGTTTGCCGGTAGAGTGCATGGCCTGGAGCAGCTTGACCTGAGGATCGGGAAGTTCGATCTTGGTGCGGTCACCGCCTGAGAATCCGTCGTAAGTCACCATCATTTCCTCGCCCTCGAGCTGTGCTGAGAGGCCGCCTACCATAATGATCACGTCTGCTTCGGCAACCTTGGCTGCGATCTCGCTGTAATCGGGAAGCTTGCGCTGGCTGAGGTTGAATGCGAAGTATGCGGTGCCTGAGTCACCCTTGGTGTAGTCTACAGATACGGTGTAGGTGCGGCCCTTCACTACGGGGAATGAAGTCTGGGGAACCTGGCCGCGGCCGAAACGGGCTGTGGTGGGCTCTTTCTGCTCGGCAACGGTCTTGCCGTTCACGGTGAATTTCCAGGTGTCGTTTCCGCGGATGCTGTAGTTCATGTCACCGGTGAAGTCGGCGATGAAGGTTCCGGTGTAGCGTGCAGAGAAGTTGGTCATCTCGACGCCGGGAGCGAAACGGTAGTCGCCTGAGGTGCGGAGGTTGAGGTTGGTGTAGTCGGCAGTAGCCACGGGAGCACCTGACATAGTGGTGTTGTTGAAGTATTCTCCGTGAAGGCCCTTGCCGCCGTTGAGATCGACCATATGGTCGACGGTCAGATAGGGATCTGCAAGCTCGCAGCCTTTTTCATAGATGATGTTCACACCCGGAACGGCCTTCTTGAGGGCGTTGAGGATGGAGAGGGTGTTCTCAGCAGTGGGAGTACCGCTGTAGTTTCCGTTCTGCATTCCTGCATTGTCGGCGTTGGGACCAACGACAGCGATGGTCTTGGTGTTCTTAGAGAGCGGGAGGATGCCGTCGTTCTTGAGGAGAACCATAGCTTCGCGGGCTGCCCTCTGTGCCATTGCGGTATGCTCGGGGCTGCTCATTGTCTCGGCGCCGAGATTTGCCCAGGGATCCATAGCCTCAGGATCGTGGAGACCGAGTTCGAAGCGGCTGGTGAAGATGCGGCGCAGGCTGACGTCAAGGTCGCTCTCCTTGATGAGGCCGTCTGCAAGGGCGGTCTTGAGCGACTTGTAGCTGGTTCCGCACTCGATGTCGGTGCCTGAGAGCACGCCGTCCACGCTGGCTGTTGCAGCATCGGGATGGGTCTCGTGCTGGCCCCTTGTGTAGAAGTTGTTGATGGCGCCGCAGTCAGAAACCACGAGGTGCTTGTATTCCCATTTGTTGCGCAGGATGTCGACGAGGAGCCTGTCGTTGCCGCAGCAGGGTTCGCCTTCGTAGCGGTTGTATGCGCACATCACTTCCTGCACGTCAGCTTCGGTTACGAGCTCCTTGAAAGCGGGGAGGTAGGTCTCCCAGAGGTCGCGCATCGAAACGTATACGTCATCCCTGTGGCGGCCGGACTCGGGACCGCTGTGCACTGCGTAGTGCTTTGCGCAGGAGTGGGTCTTGAGATATCTCTTGTCGTTGCCCTGCATGCCCCTTACGGTAGCGCTTCCCATCGTGCCTGTCAGGTACGGGTCCTCGCCGTAGGTCTCCTGGCCGCGTCCCCAGCGGGGGTCACGGAAGATGTTGATGTTAGGGCACCAGAACGAAAGTCCCTGGTTCCAGATGCCTCCGGTGGCCTCTGTCTTGTCCATCTGGTTGTGGTTGGTGATGTTCCAGTGGGCGCGGGCTTCGTCGGAAACCATCGTGTAGATGTCATACTGCATATCCTGGTCGAAGGTTGCAGCGAGGCCGATGGCCTGGGGAAAAACGGTGGCACCGCTGGTGCAGATGCCGTGGCAGGCTTCCGACCACCAGTTGTAAGCGGGAATGCCGAGGCGTTCGACCGAAATTGATCCGTTCATCATAAGGCCGATCTTCTCGTCGGGGGTCAGCAGGGAGATGACGTTGTCAACCCTCTTCTCCGTCGACAGGTTCGGATTCTGGAACGGGTACTCATAATTGCCTGAAGCATTGTTCTTGCAGGATGTCAATAACACCATCGACATCGCAACCATAGCTACGATTAGTTTTTTCATGAGTATTAGTTTTAGGTTATTTGGTAATGGTTCTTATTACTATCTCCTTCTGGGGTCTCAGGGGGTCGTTGGTTATGATGTATACGCTTTCCTGAGTCGAAGACGTGGTGACTTTCGGGGCGGTGACCCTCACGTCGACGGTGATGCTCCTGCCCGCGGGGATGCTGGTTCCGGCCTTGAGCGGAGTAGAGATGTTGGGGGAAGCCTTTACGTGGCGGATGACGAGGTCCTTGCGGCCGTCGTTGTAGACGGTGAACTGCCTGCGTACGGTCTTGCCCTTGCGGATGTCCTTCACGGTAATGTATGAAGGGTCAACCCTCAGGGAGGGGGCGTTCTTGTCGTTGCGGTCGAGGTCGTCGACCATAATGGCGCTCAGGCGGATGGGACGTTCGGCCTTCACTCCGTCGACATAGAGCGTGATGACATCGTCGGTCACTCCGTAGTTCGAGGCCCCGATGGGAATGTCGTAAGTCACGGTCACTGCGTCAGCCGTCCCCGGCTTGAGGGAGTAAGGGCATTTGACGCTGAGGTGAGGATTGCTGCTTTCGGCCTTGAGCAGCACTGTCTTGTCGCCGCTGTTGTAGAGCGTGATGCTCTGGGACTGGCTGCGGCCCTGGGCGGCATAGCCGAAGCGGTAGGAGAGGTCGCGGGAGCGGATTCCAGCCCCCACGATG
>JAGCFF010000043.1 GCA_017650285.1 Bacteroidales bacterium | reverse complement strand
TATACTTGACCGGCAAGTACTGGCCCAGTATGTTCAGGATAACTTATACGGAAAGAGACAGATAGTTCTTTATATAATCAACAGGGGTGCTCCCGAAGCCATATTCAGGGGCTGAGATAATACCCGTAAAACTGATCCGGATAATACCGGCGTAGGAAAAATGAAAAAAATCTTGATTGCAGCGGCTCTTATTATGCCGCTTTTCAGCGTGGCTCAGAATGCCCCGCAGTTCCATTCTGTTAACCAGACCATCGATTCTACCCTAATCACTGCGACCAGGGCTACAGCCCGCACTCCGGTGAGCTATTCCGAAATGGGAGCAGAGCAGATTGTCAGCAAGTCTCCTCTCAATTCACTCCCTATGACCTTGAGCCTGATGCCCTCGGTTGTTTCTACCAATGAGGGCGGCACCGGCCTCGGCTATTCGAAGTTCCGCGTGCGCGGCAGCGATCCCACCCGCACCAACGTCACCATCAACGGCATAGCCCTGAACGATGCCGAGAGCCAGGAAGTCTTCTGGGTGAACATTGCGTCCGTGGGCTCGATGCTCAATTCGGCACAGCTCCAGAGGGGCCTCGGAACCTCCACTGTGGGCAGCGGTGCCTTCGGAGCGAGCCTCAATATGCAGACCGCACTGCCGGGCGACGCCCCTGCGGCTTCTGTGGATATCAGCGGGGGCTCGTTCAAGACCAGCCTCATCAACGCATCGGTTTCGACAGGCCGTCTTCCCGGCGGCTTCGCCTTCGATGTGAAATATAACTATGGCACCACCGACGGCTATATCCGCAACGCCTGGGTCGACCTGAATTCTATGCTGGCAACGGCTTCGTGGTACGGCGGCAACAACCTGCTGAAGTTCAATTTCCTTCACGGCTCGCAGCATTCCGGCATCACCTGGGAGGGCATCTCTGCCGAACAGATGGCCAGGGACCGCCGCTATAACCCTGCAGGCGAGTATGTGGACTCCGAAGGGAACATCAAGTACTACGACAACGATTCGGACAATTATCTCCAGAACCACTACCAGCTGATACACGTCGGCCGCCTTTCGGACAGGCTGACCCTCAGCACCACGCTGAACTACACCGACGGTGAGGGCTACTACGAGGCCTACAAGGACAAGAAGGTGGACTACATCAACCGCAAGAGCTCTGCGGCCGACAATTTCGCCGGGGCGACCAACCTGAAATACCTCGACTCCAAAACCGAAGCCATTTTCAACCTTGCCTATTCCCGCTACTACGGCCACCATTTCGGCGAGGTGATATGGCGTGCAGGACAGGTGGACTACGGCCCTGAGGATGCGTGGTATGACAACAATTCCGTAAAGGGCGATTTCTCGACCTTCCTGAGGGTAGAGCGCACTATGCTCGAGCGGCTGAACGTCTATGCCGACCTGCAGTACAGGAACGTCAACTACAGTATGAAAGGCCCGGACGACGACGGCACCAGGCTCGACAGCACCTATGTCTGGAATTTCCTGAATCCCAAGGCCGGTGCAAGCTATGACTTCGGCAAGGGAGGCATTGCATACGTTTCACTGGCCGTGGGCCACAAGGAGCCGAGCCGCGCCGACCTGAAGGATGCGGTCGCCAACGGCACCAGGGTCTATCCCGAAATGATGGCGGACATCGAGCTGGGCTACCGCTACGCATCGCAGCATTTCTCTGCATCGGCCAATGTCTATATGATGGAATATGACAACCAGCTGGTCACTACGGGCCGTTTCACTCCGTCAGGCTATCTCATCAAGGAAAACGTGAAGCGCAGTTACCGCCGCGGTATCGAGCTGGTGGCGGCATACCAGCCGGCACCGTGGGTGAAACTCGATGCCAACGCCACTTTCTCCACCAACAAGATAAAGATAGACGGCGGGCTCAAGGACCTGGCACTGTCACCGGCTGCCATAGCGTCCGGAGTGGCCACTTTCACTGTAGCAAAACGCCTGGAACTGGCGACCACGGTCAAATTCGTGGGCAAGCAGTATATCGACAATACCGGCAGCGAGGCCAAGACTCTTCCTCATTATACTGTCGTCGGCCAAAGTGCATCTTTCAGTTTCAACAAGAACATAAAAATCGCTATTTTTGTAGACAATTTGTTGAACAAGATGTATGTGGCAGATGCCTGGGCCTACGGCGACGACGTAGGCTATTATCCCCAGGCCCCCAGGAGCGCGATGTTCCGTCTGTCATTTGCTTTCTAAACGGACGCATATATGATCATCATCGCCGACAGCGGCAGCACGAAGGTTGATTTCCGGATAATCGATGACAGCGGCAAGGTTCGCAAGGCTGCCTGCAGCGGGCTCAACCCGGTGTATGTCAGTTCGCAGGTGATCCAGGACTCCCTGAAAGAGCAGGTGCTGCCCCTGAGCGGGAAGAAGGTCGATGCGATTTACTTCTACGGCGCCGGAGTGATAGGAGAGACTGCCGACAAGGTGCGCGGCGCATTCACCGAGGTGTTCGACTACGACCTGATCTATGTGGAGTCCGATATGCTGGGAGCTGCAAGGGCGCTGTTCGGCGACAAGGCCGGCATTGCCTGCATTCTCGGCACAGGATCCAACAGCTGCTGCTACGATGGCCGCAAGATAGTGCGGAATGTCCGTTCCGGCGGCTTCATCCTGGGCGACGAGGCCGGCGGCGCTGACCTTGGCAAGCGTCTACTTAAGGCCTATATCAAGGGGCTTATGCCGGCATCGCTGGAACAGGAGTTCCAGGAGCGCTACAATCTCGACTATGCTGCCATAGTCCGCCACGTATACCGTGAGCCGGAGCCCGGCAGGTTCCTGGGATCTTTCTCTCCATTCATCGAAGAGCATCTCGACGATCCTTTCATCGTCAACCTGCTCGTCGACACGTTCAACGACTTCCTGAGGGTGAATGTGATGCAGTATGACTACGGCCACCTCGAGGTGAGCTTCATCGGCTCGGTGGCATCGGTCTACAGGGATATCCTGACCAAGTGTCTGGACGACGCAGGCCTTCAGCTCGGAACCATAATGCGCAGCCCGATAGATGCGCTTGTGCAATACCACACACGCCGCCGCCAGCAGGAGGCCCGTACCTCCGGCGAACTGATGGAGAAGGCCGTGGCGCTGGTGATGGCCCGCACCGGCATCAGCGACAGGGAGCAGGCACGGCAGCTGCTGCTCAAGTTCGGCTCTGTGGCCAAGGCTGTCGAGAATTACAAGTAAGCTATGTTCAAGAACGAATACGGATCGAAACTTCTCGCCGATGCTGTTGAAAGCCTGGCATCCCTGCCGGGCATAGGCCGCAGGAGCGCCCTGAGGCTTGCCCTGCATCTGCTGGACGAACCGGTCCCGAATGTCGAGAAGTTCGCTTCTTCGATAGTCGACTTCCGCAGCAGGATACGTTTCTGCCCCCGCTGCAATATGCTCAGCGACGACGGCTCCTGCGCGTTCTGCGATGACCCTCACAGGGACGCCTCGACAGTATGTGTGGTGGAAAACCACGCCGATGTGCTGAGCATCGAGAACACAGGGCAGTACCGGGGGCTCTATCACGTGCTGGGCGGCATACTGTCTCCCATCGACGGAGTCGGTCCCGGCGACCTGACCATCAAGGAACTTGCCGAAAGGGTCGCTGCAGGCGGAATAGACGAGGTCATCCTTGCCCTGAGCACATCGATGGAAGGGGAGACGACGGCCTTCTACATCTCGAAACAGCTGGCTCCTTACGGCGTGAAACTGTCCACGATAGCCCGTGGCGTCGGTTTCGGCGACGATCTGGAATACACCGATTCGATGACGCTCGGTCGCTCTATAGTCAACCGCCAGCCCTTCAAGTCATAGGTATGAGTTTTCTCGAGATCCTCCTGCTTGCCGTAGGCCTCAGTTTCGACACTCTGGCCATAAGCATTGTAGGCGGTATGTGTCTCAAGGATCTCAAGCCTGGCCGGAACATCGCCATCATCTGCACCTTCGGCCTCGTGCAGGCTTTCTTTATGCTGCTCGGCTGGATTCTGGGCGGCAGTTTCGTGCACTACATAGAAGCATACGACCATTGGGTGGCTTTCGCCCTGCTTGCGTTCATCGGAGGAAAGATGATCCTGGACAGCAGGAAACCCTCGGAAGCCAGGACCGTTGACCTGATGGACACCTCCAAGCTGCTGCTGGCTTCGGTAGCGACTTCGATAGACGCACTGGCAGTGGGCATCACTATGGCGGCCCTGCAGCTCGATGTCCGCAGGACAGTCCTGGCCCTAGTCACTGTGTTCGCCGTGACGGCCGCCGCAAGCGAGCTGGGGCTCAAGGGAGGAGAGTGGGTGTCCCGCCTGATCGGCAAGAAAAGTTCCCTGCTGGGCGGACTGGTGCTCATCGCAATCGGCGCGAAGATACTCATCGAGCATCTGACTGCCTGACAGCAAGTTTTGGATTTTTGAAATAAAAGTTTAAATTTGCACCGCTTTCAATCCAATTTATGTAGAATTCGACGATGATCTGTGTTCTCAATACACGATTCGTGAAGACAAGTCCCCGATCCGGATGGCCACTCTGTTAGTCAACAGAATGTGGAACCATCTTAATGTCGGGTAATATGATCGAAATATTCTACAACAATAATTCTACAATTGATACAAGCCAGTCTGTGGACATCCTGCGCACAATGCAGTTGAAGGATGTTCTGTGGATTGATTTGTTCGATCCCGAGGGCGATGAGAAGCGTGCCGTAGAGGACTTTCTCGGGACAACCCTCCAGAGCCGTGCACAGGCCGAAGAGATCGAGAGTTCATCTCGTTACAGCGAGACTGAGGACGAAATATTCATCAACACCAACTTCCTGATTCCGGGACCGGAGAATTACGATATGGAGTCCGTGTCGTTCATTCTCAGCGAGAACACCATCGTCTCGGTGCGTCAGGTGCCGCTGCGCAGCTTCACCGATATCCAGCGCCGCATCCTTGCCGGGCGCAAAGGCTATCCCACCGGCTTCCACATCCTGCTGGGCATTCTTGAGAACAGGGTCGATATGGACGCCGATATGATCGAGCTGATGTCGAAGGAGATCGAGCAGTACAGCAAGCGCGTGAGCCTCGGAGAGAATATCGCCGACGAGTTCGTGCTGGACATCAATCAGCTTCAGGAGAACACGATGCTGGTTCGTGAGAACATAGTCGACAAGCAGAGGGTCATCTCGAGCATCCTCAAGAGCGAGAAGACTCCCGACGAGATCAACGCCAAGCTGTCGATCATGCTCCAGGACATCTCGTCACTGATCAACCATACCAACTTCAGCTTCGAACGTCTTGAGTATCTGCAGAATACCGTTCTCGGCCTCATCAACTTGGAGCAGAACAAGATCATGAAGATCTTCACCCTCGTGTCGGTGCTGCTGATGCCTCCGACCCTTATAGCGAGCTTCTACGGTATGAACGTGGAACTGCCTCTGCTCGGAGGACACTGGGACGTGATCCTGATCGGTGCGATAATGCTGATCACGGTGCTTGCGGTATTTTTCATCTTCCGCAAGCGTCGGATGCTGTAAAAATCTTTTGATAATCAGGTATTTTTCCTATATTTGCGCTCCCTTTGCACGCAAAGGGATTATACATATTGTCTAACTCCTTATTAGTTAATTTATTACAAACTATGGAAGAAGAAAAAACCGTACAGGAAACCACTCCCGAAGTGGCAGCAGTCGAGACCCAGGAGGTCAAGGCAGAACCCGCAAAACACAAAAGCAACGCATCTGTAAGCAACGACAGCTTCAATTGGGATGAGTTCGAGAACGAAACTCCCAGCGGCGTTGACCGTCAGGCAACTGAAGAAGCTTACAACCAGACCCTCTCACGCATCAGCGAAAATGAGGTTGTCGAAGGTGTCGTAACCGCCATCAACAAACGCGAAGTAATCGTCAACATCGGTTACAAGAGCGAAGGCGTCATCAGCATCAACGAATTCCGTTACAACCCGGAGCTCGCAGTAGGCGACAAGGTTGAGGTTTACGTGGAGAATGCAGAGGACAAGAAAGGCCAGCTGATCCTTTCTCACAAACGTGCACGTTCACTCCGTTCTTGGGACAGGGTAAACGAGGCGTTCGAGAAAGACGAGATCGTGAAAGGCTATATCAAGTGCCGTACGAAAGGCGGTATGATCGTGGATGTGTTCGGTATCGAAGCATTCCTGCCCGGTTCACAGATAGATGTCAAGCCCATCAGAGACTACGATGTATTCGTCAACAAGACTATGGACTTCAAGATCGTCAAGATCAACAACGAGTACCGCAACGTAGTAGTTTCTCACAAGGCTCTTATCGAGGCTGAACTCGAAGCCCAGAAAGCTGAAATCATCAGCAAGCTCGAGAAAGGCCAGATCCTCGAAGGTGTTGTCAAGAACATCACCTCTTACGGTGTATTCGTCGACCTCGGCGGTGTGGACGGACTCATCCACATCACTGACCTCAGCTGGGGCAGGATCAACCATCCTGAAGAGGTCGTTTCACTCGACCAGAAGATCAACG
>JAGCFF010000042.1 GCA_017650285.1 Bacteroidales bacterium | reverse complement strand
GGCTCTGCCGACCTGCTGCTCAAGTAATTGGCCGGGATATACATACACGTCCCTTTCTGTGCATCTTTCTGCACGTATTGCGGCTTTTATTCCGAGGTTCTCAGAGACGGAGCCTTGCGTGGGAAGTATGTGGCTGCCCTGCGCCGCGAGGCCGCAAGCTCCCGCAGTTTCTTCCCTGAGGGCACGGCGATAAGGACCGTCTATTTCGGCGGTGGCACGCCATCGCTTCTCCCTCCTTCGGATTTTTCGGACATCTGCGCTGCGCTGGCCGACAGTTTCGACCTCGGAGGAGTGGAGGAGTTCACGGTCGAGGTCAATCCAGACGACATATGCCGTGACGGAGGGGAGGCCCTCCTGAGTGTTTACCGCAGCTGCGGGGTGAACCGCGTGAGCGTGGGCGTGCAGTCTTTCCACGACAGGCATCTGAAGTGGATGAACCGCCGGCACGACGCCGCCGAAGCCCGGAGGGCAGTGCAGCTGCTGAAAGATAATTTCGACAACGTTTCCCTGGACCTCATCTTCGGATATGCGGGCTTGACCGACGCGGAGTGGGAGCAGGACATACGCAAGGCCGTGAGCCTGGGCGTGCAGCACATCTCGGCCTACCAGATGAGTCTCGACTCCGGCAGTATGCTCTCGAAGCTTGCTGACAGGGGCCGCTACGCCGAGCCGGACGAGGAGGTCTGCCGCAGGCAGTATTTCCTGCTGCAGGACATTCTCGAAGAGGCCGGTTTCGTGCAGTACGAGATTTCGAACTTCTGCCGTCCCGGATTCCATTCGCGCCACAACAGCGCATACTGGGCGAGGGAGCCTTATCTCGGCCTCGGGCCGGGAGCCCACTCGTTCGACGGGGACCGCCGCCGCAGCTGGAACGCCGACGACCTGGGCCGCTGGCTGGAAGGTGAAGCGAAGGAAGGGGAGACCCTGTCGGACACGGACATATATAATGAAAAGGTTATGCTCGGACTGAGGACCTCCGCCGGCGTCGACGCCGCTCTGATCGGAGAATCAGCTGAACACAACCTTTCATTCGATGCCTCCACCGGCCGTTATTCCATTGGCCGCAGAGACAGATTCGTCTCGGATTCGATCATCCGGGACTACCTCATTGCAGACTAGAGCAGACCGTTGGCCTTGCAGCAGGCTACTATGGCAGTGATTGCGAAACCGGCCATAAGGATGGTTACGTAAACGATGCCGATCACTTTGAGCCTCTTGAGCCAGATCTTGTTGTTCCAGCCGATAGACTGCAGTGCGCTCCAGAAACCGTGGCTGAGGTGCAGCCAGATGGCAACGAACCAGATGAGGTAGAGGATGGTGATCCATACGTTGCCGAAAGTGTTTGCAAGCAGCATATTGGGATCCTCAGCTTCGCTGCCCATAAATTCCTGAAGCTGCATCTTTGACCAGAAGTGGGTGAGATGGACTGCCAGGCCAAGCAGCACGATGGCACCGAGGTAAATCATATTCTTGGCAGCCCAGGAGTCGGTCTCAGACTTTGTGGCAACTTCATACCTCTTGAGTCCGCCGCGTGACTTGAGGTTGCTTGCGGAAAGGATGAAAGCGTAGATGATGTGGATCACGAAACCGAGCGCAAGGATGGGGGTAAGGATGCTGATTATCGGCAATGCCATAAAATCACATACGGCCTGGAATGTTTCAGCGCTGAACACAGACGTGAAGTTCAGGACCATATGCATAGTGAGAAAAAGCACGAGGAAGAGACCTGTGATGCTCATAATGAGCTTTTTCCCGATAGATGATGTAAATATGCTCATACTGCTTGTATTGTTGTTTTTAACTCTGAAGATTACAAATATAATAAATAATTGTGATTAATCTGCCTGGCCCCTCTCTCTTTCACGACGCATATCCTTGTCGCGGATGTTCTGGCGCTTGTCGTATTCGCGCTTTCCCCTTGCCAGGGCGATGTCGAGCTTGGCGTAGCCGTTGTCTGCGATGAACAGCTTCACGGGGACAACGGTCATTCCCTTCTCCTTGATGGAACGGGCCAGCTTGCGGAGTTCGCGCTTGGTGAGCAGCAGCTTGCGGTCGCGGCGCGGGTCGTGGCGGTTGTAGCTGCCCCACCAGTATTCTGCCACGTTCATATTCTTCACGTAGAGCTCGGTGCCCGAGAAATAGCAGTAGCTGTCGACCAGCGAAGCCTTGCCTGCGCGGATCGATTTGATCTCGGTGCCGCTGAGGACGATGCCGGCCGTGAAGCGTTCTATGAATTCGTATTCGAAGGACGCTTTCTTGTTCCTGATTTCTATCTTGCTTTTAGCTTTGGGCATAGTGCGGGCAAATATATGGATAGTTTTTTAAATTTGTGACACAACAGTTCCGGATATGGAGTATGACCTGATTTGCGTGCTCGGCCCCACCGCCAGCGGAAAGACCAGATATGCCGTGGCTCTTGCAAAAGAGACCGGGGCGGAGATCCTGTCGGCCGATTCGAGGCAGGTCTACCGCGGTATGGACATAGGCACCGGCAAGGACCTGGCCGACTACGACGGGGTGCCGTATCACCTGATCGACATAGTTCCGGCAGGTGAGAAATACGACATCTTCCGCTACCAGCGCGATTTCCACGCGGCCTATCAGGACATCATCTCGAGAGGGAAGCCCGCAATCCTCTGCGGAGGCTCGGGCCTGTACATCGAGGCCGCCACGAGAGGCTACCGCCTTCCGGAGGTTCCCCAGAACCCTGAACTCCGCGCCAGTCTGGAGAAGGAGAGCGACGAGGCCCTCATCGCCCGCCTCGCCTCCCTCAAGACGCTGCACAACAGCACCGACTACGACACCCGCAAGAGGCTGATCCGTGCCCTCGAGATAGCAATATACGAGCAGGAGCATCCCGTGGACCGCTCGGCCTACCCGCCGCTGAAGACCCGCTACATCGGCCTGGACGTGAGCCGGGAGGAGCGCAACGCCCGCATCGACGCCCGCCTTGACGCCCGCCTCGCAGCCGGAATGGTGGATGAGGTGCGCGGCCTGCTGGACAGCGGCATCTCAGCCGAGGACCTCATATATTACGGTCTGGAATACAAGTTCATCACCCTCTATCTGACAGGGGAACTGAGCTACGACGAGATGCACGACAGGCTTGCGACTGCCATACATCAGTTCGCGAAACGGCAGATGACCTGGTTCCGCGGAATGGAACGCAGGGGTATCGAAATCGAGTGGGTTAAAGTCTGAATCAGTTGAGGCCCATCGCCTTGCGCTTCGAGGCGCTCATGCGCTGCTCTTTCGACAGGTTGGTGCGGTGGTCGTTCTCCTTGGGTGCCAGAGGCTCCTGGCCGTGTCCCTCGATAAGCAACGGCAGTTTCTTGCGAAAACTCCAGACGAGTATGATGACACCGGCGATGATGAAAGGTATGCTCAGCAGCTGTCCCATATTGAACTTCATTCCGGCTTCGAAATCCACCTGGTCGTTCTTGATGAACTCGATGAGGAAGCGCATTCCGAAGAGTACGATGAAGAAGATGCCGAAGATGGAGCCTTTATATATCCTGTCGGATTTCTTCCAGTACAGCCACAGCAGCACGAGCCCGAGGATGAGGTAGCTCAGGGCTTCGTAGATCTGGGTGGGGTGGCAGGCCACGCCGTCGGGCGGATAGACGCTCGGGCCGTAGAGGTTCACCCATTCCACCGAGCGGGGGAACTTGAAACCCCAGGGCAGGTCGGTCGGGCCGCCGAAGATCTCGGAGTTGAAGAGGTTGCCGAGGCGTATGAAACAACCGGCGAGCGTGCCGGCGATGGCAAGTCTGTCAAACACCCACATCGCATCGAAACCATTCTTGCGCCCGTATCTGTGAGCATAATAGAAAACGCACAGGATGAGTGCCAGTACTCCTCCGTGGCTGGCCAGGCCTCCGTTCCATACCTTGAGTATCTCTATCGGGTGGGCCAGGTAATAGCCGGGTTCATAGAACAGGCAGTGCCCCAGACGGGCTCCCACGATGGTACCGATGAGCAGGATGTAGAGCAGGGGCTCCAGCAGGCTGACGTCGACATTCTCTCTCTTGTAGAATTTGTAGAACAGCCAGTAACCGAGCGGGAAGCCGGCTACGAACAGGAGCGAATAGAAACGGAGCGAATAGTTGCCGATCGAGAAGATGGCGGGATCGACGTTCCAAACTACCGAGAGAAAATCTGACATACGTGATAGGTTTTGACAAAAATAACACATTATTCTTAATTTTGTGCCGATGAACATCGAACAGCCATCTGCACAGTGGAAGGACTACGAGCTGATCGATTCCGGCGATTTCTCGAAGCTGGAACGATTCGGCAAGTATGTAGCGATACGCCCGGAACCCAAGGCGCTCTGGAACAAGAGCCTCGGGGATGCCGAGTGGAGGCGTCTTGCACAGACCGAGTTCAAGCCCGGCGCGGGCTTCGGCAAGGCTGGCAAGGAAGACAGCGGAACCTGGGTGATGCTGGGCAAGATGCCGGAGCAGTGGGTCATCGGCTACGACGGCTCGCAGCGTGGCCCGAAGTTCAATCTCCGCCTCGGCCTGACCTCGTTCAAGCACGTGGGAGTGTTCCCGGAGCAGGCCCCCAACTGGGAGTTCATCTACTCCAACACCTCCCGTCTGGTGAAGGATGCCCTCTCTGCCGGAAGGCCTGCACCCAAGGTGCTCAATCTCTTCGCATACACGGGAGCGGCCTCTCTGGCTGCCCGTGTGGCCGGTGCCGACGTGACGCATCTGGATTCCGTAAGGCAGGTTGTGACCTGGGCCAAGGGCAATATGGAGCTCAGCCGCTGCAGCGACATCCGCTGGGTGGTGGAGGATGCCCTCAAATTCGTCAAGAGGGAAGCCCGCCGCGGCAACACCTACCAGGGGCTGATCCTGGACCCTCCCGCCTACGGCCACGGCCCTAACGGCGAGAAATGGAAACTCGACGAGTGCCTGTTCGAGATGCTCAGGGAGTGCTCGTCGATACTGGCGCCCAAGGACAGTTTCATGGTGCTGAACCTCTATTCCAACGGCTATTCGGCCGTGCTGGCCGACACTGTGGTGCGCAGTGCGTTCGCGGGCCTGCTCGGCAAGGACAGCAAGCTCAGCTACGGCGAACTCGTGCTCCGCGACCGCTTCGACAAAGCTCTGCCGCTGAGCGTGTTCTCACGCCTTGTGCTTTAATCTGCTCTATTCTGGCCTGAAGAAAGAATCGTCAGGAATGTTCCTGAAGGATGCGTCGTCCTTTGCACGGAGCGCTATGGCTGCGCTGTCCCAGTTCGAAGGAACTCCTCCCAGGATGTGTCCGAGGAAGATTATCTTGACCTGATGGAGCCCGGCTTCGAGCACGAGGCAGTTGTCGCGGCGGCTGTTGCGCTTGACTTCGTCATTGTTGTCGATGACCAGGCGGCCGTCGATCCACACTTCGTCGTTGTTCGACGAGATGTAATAGACATCGGTGGAGTCGATGCGGAAATAGCCTTCGGCCACGGCAGCATATTGCTCCACATTGCGCATATGGGCGTCGGTGGCAGACTGGGAGCTGATCTCGCGCAGCCTGGTGATATCATGGATGGTCCATACCCTGTCGGCTGCGAACAGTTCCCTGGTGTTGAAGAACTCTCCCGGAGTGGTGGTCATCGCAAGTCCCTGCAACAGTGGTCTGGTGGGCTTGACTGCCGGCAGCGGATCCATCTTGACGATGTCGATGGTGCGCACGGTGCTCATCTGGCCGGTAGGCAGGACGGAGCGTATCTTGAGAGTTGCATTGTCGGTGAAGTGCAGCGGGCCTGTGTATTCGCTGCTCCTCGCAGTCGGCTCCTTGCCGTTGAGGGTGTAGACCATCTTTATCGGGCGGGTGGTCTTGAATGTCACCGTCGTGCTGTCGGTGAAGGCAACGGTGTTGCACGACCCGTTGGGCTGC
>JAGCFF010000041.1 GCA_017650285.1 Bacteroidales bacterium | reverse complement strand
TGCCAGCAAGGAGGCTAAGCGCATCGTGATCAACACTATCCAGCGCACTGCTCCTGAGACTGCCATCGAGAACGCCGTCACCGTCTTCAACATCGAGAGCGACGAGATCAAGGGCCGCAGCATCGGCCGTGAGGGCCGTAACATCCGTGCCCTGGAGTCTGCTACTGGTGTTGAACTCGTCGTCGACGACACTCCTGAGGCTATCCTCATCTCTGCGTTCGACCCTGTGCGCCGTGAGGTGGCCCGTCTGGCTCTTCACCAGCTGGTTACTGACGGCCGCATCCATCCTGCACGCATCGAGGAGGTTGTCGCGAAGGTGCAGAAGCAGCTGGAGGAGGAGATTCTCGAAACCGGCAAGCGCACTTGCATCGACTTGGGCGTTCACGGCTTGAACAGCGAGCTTATCCGTCTCATCGGCCGTATGAAGTACCGCAGTTCTTATGGCCAGAACTTGCTCCAGCACTCGCGTGAGGTTGCTAATCTCTGCGCTACTATGGCTGCTGAGCTTGGCTTGAACGTGAAGGCTGCGAAGAGGGCTGGTCTGCTCCACGATATCGGCAAGGTCTGCGAGGACGAGCCTGAGCTTCCGCACGCTCTTATGGGTATGAAGCTGGCTGAGAAGTTCAAGGAGAAGCCTGAGATCTGCAATGCTATCGGTGCTCACCACGAGGAGGTTGAGATGACTTCGCTCATCGCTCCGATCGTGATGGTGGGTGACGCTATCTCGGGTGCTCGTCCTGGTGCGCGCCGCGAGGTTATCGAGTCGTACATCAAGAGGCTGAAGGAGATGGAGGGCATTGCGCTTTCTCACCCTGGCGTTACTAAGACTTATGCTATCCAGGCTGGCCGTGAGCTGCGTGTGATCGTTGGCGCGGAGCAGGTTTCTGATGCTCAGTGCGAGGAGCTTTCTGCTTCTATCGCGAAGAAGATCCAGGAGGAGATGGTTTATCCTGGCCAGGTGAAGATTACTGTAATCCGCGAGACGCGTTCTGTCGCTATCGCCAAATAACGTGATATATGGATACTCCCAAGAAAGAACTGAATATCGAGCTGCGTCCTGAGATTGCTCAGGGCATCTATACGAATCTTGCTATCATCACTCATTCTCACAGCGAGTTCATTATGGATTTCGTGCAGATGATGCCGGGTGTTCCTAAGCCTAAGGTTGTGAGCCGTGTGATTATGGCTCCTGACAATGCGAAGCGCCTGCTCAAGGCTCTTCAGGAGAATGTCAGCAAGTATGAGCGTGAGAACGGCGAGATCAAGCTTCCTGCTTCTCCGACTCCTGTTCCTCCTCCGCTTGGTTTTACTGGCGAGGCTTAGGCTATGAAAAGGTTCGTCCTGGTTCTGACTTTCCTGCTGTGCACTCTGACTGTGTTTGCTCAAGAGCGCAGGATTCCTGCTTATCTCGGGGGTGATTTCGGCGTTTCGATCGGCTCCGGCCGTACGAGCATTGCTGTCTATCCTGAGGTTGGCTGGCGTGTGACTGACAATCTCTATGCTGGTCTCCAGGCTGGTTTCGGCTATTACGGCGACAGCGGCTATTCTGATTTTACTTTCGGGGTGATTCCTCACTTGCGCTATTATTACTACATCTACCAGCGTTTCGGTGTTTCTGCTGAGGCTGGTATGCGTCTTGCCCTTACCCGGCGTTCTGGCTACGAGGGGCTCATCCGTTCGTTCGATGTGGGCATCCGTCCTGGCGTTGTGATTCCGATAGGGCAGAGGTACGCTCTTACTCTTCAGGTCGGCTTCCTCGGCTACGAGAGCGACCGCTATGGCGACACTGTCGACGGCCACTGGGGCTTCCGCCTCCAGAGCAACGACTTCCGTGTCGGGTTCCTGATGAACTTGTAATCTGTTACTTGTTGTACAGGATGGAGAATCCTTTCCAGAGATAATCGATAAGGTCTCTGCTGTTGTATGCTTCTGCCGTGAAATCGGCAGTAAGGCAATCGCCGGCATATCCGTGGATCCAGACTCCGAGTGCAGCGGCGTCGTCAGGCGTGTAGCCCCTTGCGAGAAGCCCGCCAATGAGGCCGGTCAGCACATCTCCGCTTCCTCCTTTTGCCATTCCCGGGTTGCCGGTCGTGTTGACAAGGTATCTTCCGGATGGGGTGAATATTTTTGTACGATATCCTTTCCTGACCAGGACGCAGGCTTTCTTTTCGCAGAAGCCGGCTATGGCAGACTCCTGGACGGCGTCATCCTCCATGGGGAACAATCTTCTGAGTTCTCCGAGATGAGGTGTCAGTACGGACCCTTCTGGAACCAGATCCATCCAACCGTCAGTCTCGGAGAGAATGTTCAGGGCATCAGCATCAAGAACTGTAGGAATTGCCTTTTCTCTTGTGGTTTTGAGAAGTCCGGTCAGGGCTTTGCGTGTTTCCGGTTCTTTACCAAGACCGGGACCTGCGGCAATTGCTGTGTAACTTCTGCCTTCAAGGTCAGGCGTTATGCTTAGATATTTGCCTGGATCTTCAGATAGCATTGCTGAAGGGTAGTTGTTCACCACTGCTTGAAGCGCCCTGCCTGTGGAATGCAGCGAAACAAGTCCGCATCCCGACTTGAGTGCAGCACCAGTCGCCAGGACCGCGGCACCCGGCATACGCTCGCACCCTGCCACAATCATTAGGTGGCCGTAGTCTCCCTTATGACTTTCATTGTCGCGCCTCTTCATGAGAGAAGAAAGCATTTTTATGTCTATCGTATCGTTCATAATCAAGCACAAATATAAAAACAAAGACACCACTGCCGCGGCTTTCCGACTCATTTCTTTCCGCGGTGACTATTTTGCGGACGTACGCAAAATAGGTCAGACTATCGCCTGAGGCCGATTTTGCCCACCCCGCTACCAGCGGCTCAGAGGGCACGAAAACGCTCGGGCGGCGGCTCACGCTGCGTCCGCCTGTCGCGACGAACTCCTCCGTTTTAG
>JAGCFF010000040.1 GCA_017650285.1 Bacteroidales bacterium | reverse complement strand
GCCGTCTTCAAACGAGCCCTGGCCGATTCGGTCAGGGCTTTTTCGTTTGAAGACGTCGGCTTGAAGCCGACTGTTTCCACAGGGGGCTCTGCCCCCTAACACCCCTGCGGCGCAAGCGCCGGCAGCTGACGCTGCTGATTCCTGCACACGATGCATAATCATTCATAAGGTAGCTCGCCCAGCAGGAAAGAAGGGGCTGAGTGGGGCTGGCCGCCCGCGGCGCGCAGAGCGGGAGGGACCCGACGACAGCGAGTTATCGCGCAGCTATGACGAAGATGGGGTTGGGAGGGATTGGAGTGAGCGTCAGCTCACGGAACCCCCGAGGCCCCTTGCTTTCCTGCAGTAAGGCGAGCCGGTATAAGTGTGGCAGTTAGAAGCGGTAGCGGACGCCGACAAGGGCGACACCCTGGTCGCCGACACCGGCCTCCACGAAACCGCAGAGCCTCTTGCCGACCTCCACGCCAAGCAGTGACGCCTGGAAAGCGAAATGAACCGGACTCTCGTCTTCTTTCTTGTAGCCAAGGTAACTTGCTCCGACACCGAACTTGGAATATGCAGCGAACCATTCGCGCTGATACCAGTGCAGCTTGACCCCGGCCATCAGACTGTAATTGGCGTAGTTGAAATCCTTCTTGCCCTCCTCCTGACTGAAAAACAGGTACACGCTTCCCATAGCACCTACGCTCACCAGATCACCAAGAGACCTGAAATATTCAATTCCAAAAGTTCCGGGCATCTGGACCTTGGCATCTTTGCTTATAGCCTGGCCGATGTATTTGAGCAGGAAACCCTGCAGGTCAGAATCAGACAGAGGCGCATATGTGACGGCAATCTCATTCCGATAACGATTCTGAGCCGCTGAAGACAGCGCAACAGAAATCAATAATAGAAAAATGACAGCAAATCTTTTCATAATCGAGTTTTTGTTATTGTAAATGTACTACTATTCTACCCAAAGATGTCGCATAAAGTTCAAAATTTGTAATATCCGCTTGCACACGGACGATTTATCCCTACCTTTGTAGCAACAAAACGCAAGAAAGAATGATGACCCGTTTTTCATGGTGGTGGCGTGACTCAAGGATTCAAAATTCGTGAGACGCTGCAGCCGTGTAAACTAATCAAATACCATAGAAGGCCTGTCGTAATCACGACAGGCTTTTTTTTATCCAGAAAACAAAAACAATCACAGATATGAGCTACCAACCAGACGAGAACGGATTCTATGGAGAATTTGGCGGAGCCTACATTCCCGAGATACTCTACAAATGCGTAGAAGAACTGAGGGAAGTCTATCTCCCCATCATCCAGAGCCCCGAATTCAAGAAAGAGTACCACGCCCTTCTCCAGGACTATGCAGGACGACCCTCACCCCTGTATTACGCACGCCGTATGAGCGAGAAATACGGCTGCCGCCTCTATCTCAAGCGCGAAGACTGCAACCACACCGGCGCCCACAAGATCAACAACGCCATCGGACAGATCCTCCTGGCCAGGAAAATGGGCAAGACAAGAGTGATTGCCGAAACCGGAGCAGGACAGCACGGCGTAGCCACCGCCACGGTATGCGCCCTGATGGATATGGAGTGCGAAGTGTTTATGGGCAAGACCGATATGGAACGCCAGCACACGAACGTCGAGAGGATGAGGATGCTGGGCGCCAAGGTCACTCCCGTGACAACCGGCAATATGACCCTCAGCGACGCCTGCTCGGCAGCCATCAGAGACTGGTGCTGCCACCCCTCGGACACCTACTATCTGGTAGGCTCCACTATGGGCCCCCATCCTTTCCCGGATCTCGTCGCAAGGCTGCAGAGCGTCATCTCCGAAGAGCTCAAATGGCAGCTGCAGGAAAAAGTCGGCAGGGACTACCCCGACTGTCTGATAGCCTGCATCGGCGGCGGCAGCAACGCAGCCGGCACCATATACCACTATATGGATGATGAAAGAGTGAAGATAGTCCTTGCGGAAGCCGGCGGCCACGGAATAGACTCAGGCTACACCGCAGCCACCATCCACCGTGGAAAAGTCGGCATCCTGCACGGCTCGAAGATGCTTGTGATGCAGACCCCCGACGGCCAGATAGAAGAAGCCTTCTCCATATCGGCAGGTCTGGACTACCCCGGTGTCGGCCCGATGCACTGCCATATGGCCAGGAGCGGCCGCACGAAAGTCCTTGCAGTCAACGACGACGAAGCCATCCGTGCCGGCTACGAACTCACCAGGATGGAAGGCATAATACCCGCGATAGAGAGCGCCCACGCCGTAGCGGCGCTCGGCAAGCTGCAGTTCCGTCCCGACGATGTGGTGGTCCTCACCGTCAGCGGCCGCGGCGACAAGGACGTAGAGACATATATCAGAAACAAAGAAATGGCAAAGGAATATGGCAACTTTTAATTATACCACTACGACCAGAAAGCTTCTGGCAGACCTCCATACCCCAGTGTCGGTGTATATGAGGCTCAGAGACCTGTATCCCCAGTCAGCACTGATGGAATCCAGCGACTACCACGGAGGCGAGAATTCCCGCTCCTTCATCGGCATCAACCCGATCGCCAGGGTGGCCGTGGAGCACGGAGTGGCAGTGGCACAGTATCCCGACGGCAGCAGGACCTCCAGGCCTCTGGATGCCGGCTACACCGCCGATATGGCCGTCAACGAATTCCTGCACAGCTTCGAAGTTAAAGGAGAATACAGCAACATATGCGGCCTCTACGGCTATATGACCTTCAACTCGGTGCACTACCTCGAGAACATACAGATCAAGGACGAGACCCAGAGCCGCAACGACGCCCCTGACATCCTCTACATCCTCTACAAGTACATAATAGTGTTCGACCACTTCAACAACACGATGATCCTCGTCGAGATGAAGAAGGAAGACGAGCCGAGCGGCCTGAACAAGATAGAGCAGGAGATGAACCGCAACAATGTGAACCCCTACTCGTTCCGTCCCGTGGGAGAGACCACCTCCACCATCACCGACGAGGAGCACAAGGCCAACGTGCGCAGGGGAATAGCCCACTGCCTGCGCGGAGACGTCTTCCAGATAGTCCTTTCCCGCCGCTTCGTGCAGAAATACGAAGGCGACGATTTCAAGCTCTACAGAGCCCTCCGCAGCATCAACCCGAGCCCCTATCTGTTCTATTTCGACTTCGGCGGCTTCCGCATCTTCGGCTCATCGCCCGAGACGCACTGCCGCATCGAGAACCGCAGGGCCTATATCGACCCCATCGCCGGAACCACCAAGAGGACAGGCAACAGCGAGGAAGACGCCAAGGGAGCCGAGTTCCTCCGCAACGACCCCAAGGAAAACGCGGAACACGTGATGCTGGTCGACCTGGCCCGCAACGACCTTAGCCGCAACTGCCACGACGTCAAGGTGGATTTCTACAAGGACCTGCAGTACTACAGCCACGTGATCCATCTGGTTTCGCGCGTGAGCGGCGAACTCGACGCAGATGCAGACCCTGTGAAGACCTTCATGGACACTTTCCCTGCCGGAACGCTCAGCGGAGCCCCCAAGGTCAGGGCGATGCAGCTCATCAGCGAATACGAACCCCACAACAGGGGAGCGTACGGAGGCTGCATTGGCTATATAGGACTCAACGGAAGCCTCAACCAGGCGATAACCATCAGAACCTTCGTGAGCCGCAACAACGAGCTCTGGTTCCAGGCCGGTGGCGGAATCGTTGCCCGCAGCGACGAAGAATATGAATTGCAGGAAGTCAACAACAAATTGAACGCGCTTCGCAGGGCTATCCTGATGGCGGAACAGATGTAGCATTATGAAAATAGTTATCATAGACAATTACGACAGCTTCACCTACAACCTTTCGCATCTGGTGAAGT
>JAGCFF010000039.1 GCA_017650285.1 Bacteroidales bacterium | reverse complement strand
TACCACCAATCAGAGGATGTACCGCCGCAATGCTGACGGCAGCTTCGAGGACATTACTTCACGTTTCTGGAAACAGACTCTGCAATCCTAGCGGAACCAGCCTTTCAGCGTAATTCCGGCCATAAACCACAGTCCCGGCTGCGGGATGTCGCCGAAGTCGTAGTACTCGCGGTTCAGCAGGTTGTTTGCCCTGAGGTAGACCTCGAGTGCCGGACTGCTGTATGACAGCTTTGCGTCGAGGAGGGAGTAGGGCTTGATGAGATCCGACGTGGTGGCCCTGTCTACATAGCGGTAAGAGACATTTGCTGCGAAATGGCCCCACAGGCGGAAGTCGGCCTGGGCGGTGACGCGGTGACGGATGTACTCCATTGAGTAGAGGCTGCGGAAGCCTTCCTTGGTGTCCTTGTCCTGGGAGATATGGCTGTAGCCGAGGTTGACCGAGCGCACGAAGAAGTTGCGGCGGCCGACCAGCTCGCCCACCGAGAACTGGAGGGTGGCTTCCTGCCCGAAAGTGTTCAGTTCGGTGTGGTTGACGGACGACCAGGGGGCGTCTTCGCCGGCATTCACGTCCTGTATCCAGTCGATGATGTCGTGGCCCTTGTTGTAATAGACGGTGGCTACGGCCCTGATGCCTCTGCCGAGGAATTTCAGACCGCCTTCGAAGGCGTGCATCTTCTCGGTCCTGAGGTTGGGGTCGGCGCGGTGGCCTCCTACGGAGTAATACAGTTCGGTGAAGGAGGGCAGCCTGTACGAAGCATTGTATGAACCGTAGATGCGCAGGGCGTCGGTCAGCCGCAGGTTCATCTCCACTCCGGGGTAGAACTTCACTCCCTCGTCGTTGCCGGTGTTGTAGACCGCGGTGACTCCTGCCGATGCGGTGAGGCGGTCGATGACGAGGCTGTGCTCCGCAAAGGCGGTGTAGGCGGTCCTGGCCAGACCTTTCACATACACTCCCTCGGGATTGTCGAGGGCTTCGCCGAGGTTGGTGCTGCGGATGGCTTCGTGACGGGCTCCTGCCCCGAATGCGCTGCGGCCGAAACGGGAGTCGAAGCCGAGGTGGAAGTCGGCGCCGACGGTGTTGGTCTTATGGTAGTTGAAAGGGTAGCGGTCGGGCGCGCCGCGGAAAAGCTCGAAGCGGTCTTCGCCGTGGTTCCAGTAGACGGAAGGGGTGAAGTGCAGGGCCCCTTTGCCTTCGGCCTTGACTGCAGTGAAAGTCTTGAAAGTGTGCTCGAACTGGTCGTCGAAGCGGGAACTGTAGAAAGTGCTGGACCCGAAGTCCTTGAGGCTTGCCCCGGCCTGCCACGAAAGGGTGGTGGAAGGCAGGTCGGCATTGCCGTGGTAGAAGGTCTTCAGGGCTCCGAAATCGTTGTTCAGCCCTCCTGCCGCATTGTGGTTGAAGCCGTCGGAACGCTGGTAGCCTGCCGAGAGCATATTGAAGCTGCGTTTGCCCTTGAGGGCGACGGAGGCGTTGGCGTTGCCGTACTTGAAGGATCCGCCCTCGAGGTTGATGGAGGCAGAGCTCTCTCCGGCATATCTTGTGACGATGTTGATGGCACCGATCATCGAAGATGCTCCGTGGCCACGGGCTGCAGGCCCTTCCAGCACCTCGATGTGGTCGATGTCACTGAGGTTGACGGGGAAGTCGGCGGAGTTGTGGCCGGTCTGGGGGTCGGATATGTCGATGCCGTTGAGAAGGATGGCGATCTGGTCGAAGGTGCCGCCGCGCATACTGATGTCGGTCTGCATACCCATCGCGCCGCGCTGGCGCACATCGACTCCCACGGCATACTTGAGCAGGTCGTTGATGTTCTCGGCCGGGGCTGAGGCAATGGCCAGGCTGTCCATCAGGGTGACGGTGCGTGTGTTCTTGTGCAGGGGGACAGGAAGCTTCGATGCGGTGACCGAAACGCTGTCCAGAAGGTAGTATGTCTGTGCTTTGACGGCGGGAAACGGGAGAAGCGCGATAAGCAAAGCTGCTGCAACCGAAACTCTCTTCATAGTGCTTTATTTTTTCGCGGAGGGCAAATATAGCATTTTATGGCTCGGTGTTTGATAACTGTTCGGAATTTTAGTAAATTTGAAAGCTATTGTTACTTTTTAAAATTAATCAGCAAATGAAAAACAAGTACGCCATCATAGTCGTTGACATGCTCAATGACTTCGTTACAGGCTCTATCGCCCATCCCAGAATCAACCACATCATCCAGCCTATCAAGGAACTTTGCGACAAGGCCCGTGCCGCCGGCGTTCCCGTAATCTATGCTAACGACAGCCACACTCCCGAAGTGGACAAGGAATTCGCAATCTGGGGTCCTCACGCAGTGGAAGGAACCTGGGGTGCAGAGGTTATCGACGAACTCAAGCCCAAGAAAGGTGATTACGTGATTCCCAAGAAGCACTACAGCGGCTTCTTCGAGACTTCTATGGAGCGCGTGCTCCGCGAGCTCGACGTCAACACAGTCATCATCACCGGCTGGCAGGCTGACTGCTGCTGCCGTCACACTTCTGCTGACGCTTTCTTCAGAGGTTTCAAGATCATAGTTCCCAAAGAGACCACTGACACACTCACTGACGAGGCTTACCTGGGCGCTCTCGATTACATCAAGAACATCTACGGAGGCAAGATCTGCAGTGTCAAGAGTTTGAAATTCTAATCAACAGCAATATATGGAACTTACATTACAAGGTATTAAAAACAACGCCTCTGAATGGAAAGCCAAGGGTTACGCCCTGCCTACATTCGATATTGATAAAGTGCGCGAAGCAACGGTGAAGGCTCCGGCCTGGATCCACTTCGGCGCCGGCAACATTTTCCGCGCATTCCAGTGCAACGTCTGCCAGAACCTTCTGAACGCAGGTGTGCTCGACCGCGGTCTGGTCGTGGCCGAAGGCTATGACTATGAGATCATCGACAAGATGTACCGTCCTCACGACAACATCGGTGTGCTCGTGACCCTCAAAGCCAGCGGCAACGTGGAGAAGACTGTAGTCGCTTCGATTATGGAAAGCCTCGCGGCTGACTCCAACAACGACGCTGACTGGACCCGCCTCAAAGAGATTTTCAGCAACGATTCTCTCCAGATGGTTTCATTCACCATCACCGAGAAGGGTTATGCTCTCCAGAACAATGCAGGCATCTACGCTCCGTTCGTAGAGGAAGACTTCGCTGCCGGCCCCGGCAAGCCCCAGAGCTATATGGGTAAGGTCAGCGCCCTCGTTTATGAGCGTTTCGTTGCCGGCGAGAAGCCCGTTGCAATGGTCAGCATGGACAACTGCTCTCACAACGGCGACAAGCTGTTCGCCGCTGTCCACGCCTTCGCAGAGGCCTGGGAGAAGAACGGTGTCTGCAAGCCCGGCTTCAAGGCTTATGTCGAGAACAAGGCAAAGGTTTCATTCCCCTGGACTATGATCGACAAGATCACTCCGCGTCCCGATCCTTCAGTAGAGGCTATCCTCGCAGCTGACGGACTTGACGTAGAGCCGGTCGTTACTGCAAAGAAGACCTTCGTCGCTCCTTTCGTAAACAGCGAGGAGTGCGAATACCTCGTCATCGAGGATTCATTCCCCAACGGCCATCCCGCACTTGAGAAAGGCGGCGTGATGTTCACCGAGCGCGAGACCGTCGACAAGGTGGAGAAGATGAAAGTCTGCACCTGCCTCAACCCGCTCCACACCGCTCTTGCAGTTTCCGGCTGCCTGCTTGGCTTCGAGAAGATCTCCGAGGAGATGAAGGACGCCGACCTGAAGAAGATGGTAGAGATCGTGGGTTACAAGGAGGGTCTCCCCGTAGTTGTGGATCCCGGCATCATCAAACCCAAGGACTTCATCGACCAGGTTGTGAACATCCGTATCCCGAACCCGTTCATGCCCGATACACCCCAGCGTATCGCCACCGATACTTCACAGAAGCTTGCCATCCGTTTCGGCGAGACCATCAAGGCCTATGCTAAACGCGACGACCTCAATGTGGCAGACCTCAAGGTCATTCCGCTCGTGTTCGCCCTCTGGCTCCGCTATCTGATGGGTGTCAACGACGAAGGCGAGAAGTTCGAGCTCAGCCCCGACCCGCTGCTTCCTCAGGTTACCCCTGTAGTGGCAGGCGTGAAACTCGGCGAGAAGTTCGATGTGCACGCTACCGTTGAGCCTATCCTCTCGAAGGCTGGCATCTTCGGCGTGAACCTCTACGAGACCCCGCTCGCAGGCAAGGTCGAGAAGTTCTTCGAGCAGCTCTGCGCAGGCAAGGGTGCTGTTCGCAAAGTTATCCACGAGAACGTACAATAACCAACAAAACACTATAATAAATGAAAAAGGTTCTTACTTATATGGCTGCAGCCATTATGACTCTTTCAGTCGTTACGGCTTGCGGTAACCTTGGTTCTCTCATCGGTAACGCCACAACCGCCGGCGCCGCTGCCGGAAAGGCTCTGAAGGCTCTGCTCGACAAATATCTCGGCAGCCTCGGAAATCTTGGCAACCTCGGTAACCTCGGCAATCTCGGAAACCTTGGCAACCTCGGCAGCACTCTCGACCTGAGCGACGCCGCTACCGTAGCCAACCTGACTCAGATTGCAAAGAGCATCCAGGGTCTCAAGAACAACACCGCTGAGGACTATATGACCAAGTTTGCTCAGGGTCTCGTTCAGGGAGCCAACAACGCGATTTCAATGGAAACTGCCAATTCGATCACCAATGTCCTGACCCAGCTGGCTCAGAGGCAGGATCTCACGGCAGCCTTCAATGACACCGGCGCTCCCCAGCAGTCTACCCTGCAGACTATGGCAGGCCCCGTGGTAGGTATCCTCACGATGATGAAGTAGCCTCCGCCCGGTTCAAACAAAAAAGCCTCATCGACAGCGATGAGGCTTTTTTATTGCCGTATGGGCAGCGTTTTATGCACCCATCAGGCCGTGGAAATAGCTGAAGTTGTACTTGGCTCCGACTACGTTCACGAGCAGGTTGAACGCTACGCCGGCCAGGGCTATCATCAGGTATCTCTTGGCCAGAGCCTGGTCCTTGCGACGGTACATCAGCCAGATCACGATGCCGATCAGAGGTATGATGAACGAGCCGACGCTTGCCAGACAGCCGAGGGTCTTGTTGTTGGCGATGCCGCCGCCTGTGCCGGTGGTGCCGCCTCCGTTAGTGTTGGGGAAGGGGAACGGCCAGCCGCTCTGCTGGTTCTGATTCTGGGGCTGTTGCTGCTGGTTCTGATTCTGGAAGGGCGGGGGCGGGAAACCGGTGTTCCCGGTGCTGCCGGTGTTGCCGGTGTTGGTCTGGCTGCTGCCGGTATTACCGGTGTTCAATGATATCTTGCCGCCGCAATAAGGGCAGTACTGATAGTCGCTGGAAACGGATTTTCCGCAATTCGGACAGAAGATGGTCATGGTGTCTGAGTTTTATACGATGTAAAGTTATAAAAAAACTTTTTGCATCAGATACCTTCTCCGTCTGTGAATTCCGGAACGATGATGGCTTTGCTCTGCAGCAGCCTGGTGTGAGGCGGCACGTCGTGGGTGAGCCAGATGTTACCGCCGATGACCGAATCGTGGCCGATGGTCACGCGCCCGAGGATCGAAGTGTTGGAATAGACGGTGACGTTGTCTTCGATGATGGGATGTCTGGGAATCTGCAGGGGGTTGCCGTCCGCGTCATACTTGAAGTTCTTCGCTCCCAGGGTCACTCCCTGATAGAGCATCACGTGGTCACCGATGACGGATGTCTCGCCTATGACTATGCCCGTGCCGTGGTCGATGCCGAACCAGGCGCCTATTTTGGCGGCCGGGTGGATGTCGATGCCGGTGGCGGAGTGGGCCAGCTCGGTGATGATGCGGGGGATGACGGGTGTGCCGAGCTCAAGCAGGGCGTGTGCGGTGCGGTAATGCACCATCACCTGTATAGCCGGGTAGCAGAACACCACTTCGCTGAAGCTCTTGACGGCCGGGTCGTTGTGGATCACGGCCTCGACGTCGGTGAGCAGCAGGCGCTTGATTTCGGGGAGCTTGCGGATGAAGGCTTCGGCGACGGCGGCTCCGGTCTGGGGCAGCAGCAGTCCGTAGAGGTTGGAGAGGTCTTTGGCAATTCCGGCCGCTCCGCCGAAATAGCGGGGGAAGATGACGGCCTTGACAAGCTCGATGATATCTTCCAGCGCTTTCGGGGAGGGCAGGGGTTCGCAGGTTCTCAGGCCCATCTTCTCCTCTTCGGGAGAAATGGCGTCCATTGCTGCGGTAACGTTTCTGAGTATTTCGTCCATTTATTTGATAGGGTAGTCTTCGAATGCGTAGAGTACGGTCGAGAGGTATCTCTCTCCGGTGTCGGGCAGCAGGGCGACAATGACCTTGCCGGCATTGGCTTCGTCACGGGCGAGCTGAAGGGCGGCGGCGAAAGATGCTCCTGAAGAAATGCCGACCAGCAGGCCTTCGCGGGCTGCGAGCTGGCGTGAGGCCGAGATGGCGTCGTCGTCGGCGATGGGAAGTATCTTGTCAATCACTTTTCCGTCGTAGGTGTCGGGAACGAAACCCGCACCGATGCCCTGGATCTTGTGCTTGCCAGCAACACCTGTCGAGAGGACGGCCGAGCTTGCGGGCTCCACTGCGTAGGCCTTGATGGCGGGGTTGTGCTTCTTCAGCGCCCTGGCCACACCTGTGACTGTGCCGCCGGTGCCGACTCCTGCCACGAAGATGTCGACCTTGCCGTCGGTGTCTTTCCAGATTTCTTCTCCGGTGGTGCGCTCGTGCATCAGGGGGTTGGCCTGGTTGGTGAACTGGCCGAGGATGATGCTGCCGGGAATCTCCTTGTTGAGCTGCTCGGCTTTGGCGATGGCGCCCTTCATTCCTTCAGATCCGGGAGTGAGTTCGAGCTTTGCACCGAGGGCCTTCAGGAGGCTGCGACGCTCGAGGCTCATGGTTTCGGGCATCGTGAGGATGGTCTTGTAGCCTTTGGCGGCTCCTACCCAGGCGAGTCCTACGCCGGTGTTGCCGCTGGTAGGCTCTATGATGGTGGCTCCGGGTTTGAGCTGTCCTTTCTTCTCGGCGTCCTCGATCATGGCGAGGGCGATGCGGTCCTTGACGCTTCCTCCGGGGTTGAAATATTCGAGTTTGACGATGATGCGGGCTTTCTGACCTTCGAAGCCTGAAATCTCCAGCAGGGGAGTGTTACCGATAAGGTCGGTGAGTTTGTTGTAAATCATGGTACTAAATTATGAAAGATTGTTCGTGTATTTTCCGTGAAATAAAAAAACCTGTTCAATCGGACGATTGACAGGTTGCGATATATGATGGAGAATGTTCTCTACAGATGCTATCTCTATGCGCGACAAAGCCTGCCAACCCCGTAGCAAGCACAACAACACATATTTGAATTCATCTGCTTCATTCTGGGTGCAAAGGTATGAAAAAAAGGTCTTAACTTTACAAACATATTTGCAGAAAATTATTTCAAGCAATGAAAAAGACCATAAGCATCCTCACACTCGCACTCGTGCTCACCCTTTCAGCAAGGGCCGAAGAAGCGAGACTGCTGCGTTTCCCTGCCACAAACGGGACTTCCATCGCATTCACCTATGCCGGCGACCTCTACTCCGTGCCCGTAGCGGGCGGCGAGGCCACGAGGCTTACGTCCCACATAGGATACGAGGGCTTCGCCCACTACTCTCCTGACGGCAAGACCATCGCCTTCACCGCCGAATACGACGGCAACCGCGAGGTCTATGTGATGCCTGCCACCGGAGGTGAGCCGAAGCGTGTGACTTATACTTCTACCAATCCCCGTGACGATATGGGCGACCGTATGGGCCCCAACAATATGGTGATGGGCTGGACTCCTGACGGAAAATACATCATCTACCGCAACCGCATCGGCGACGGCTTCGAGGGTCAGCTCTGGAAAGTGTCTCCCGACGGTGCGATGCCCGAGGTGATTCCCCTGCCGCAGGGCGGCTTCTGCTCATATTCTCCCGACGGCAAGCAACTGGCCTACAACCGCGTGATGCGCGAGTTCCGCACCTGGAAATACTACCGCGGCGGTATGGCCGACGAGATATGGATCTACGACGGCAAGTCTGTCAAGGCCATCACGAACAACGAGGCTCAGGACATATTCCCTATGTGGATCGGTGACGAAATCTATTTTGCATCGGACCGCGATATGACTATGAACCTTTTCTGCTACAACACAAGGACCGGCAGCACCACCAAGGTTACCAACTTCACCGACTTCGACGTGAAGTTCCCGACCACCGACGGCAAGAGCGTCGTATTCGAGAACGGCGGTTTCATCTACCGTCTCGACCCTGCCACCAAGAAGGCTGAGAAGGTGACCGTGAGCCTTGCTTCCGACAATATCTATTCACGCACCGAGCGCCGCGCCAGGCCGTCCCTCAGCTCTGTTTCCGTGTCGCCTGACGGCAGCCGCGTAGCCGTGATCGCCCGTGGCGAAGTGTTCGACGTGCCTGCAACGAAAGGCGTCACCCGCAATCTCTCCCGCAGCGCCGATTCCAACGACCGCGGCGTGAACTGGAGTCCTGACGGCAAGTACATCGCCTGGATCGGCGATGCCACCGGCGAGACTGAAGTATACCTCTATGATGTGGCTGCCGGCGGCGAAGCCAAACAGCTCACAAAGAACAGCGACACATACATCCGCTCGCTGCAGTGGTCTCCCGACAGCAAGCACATCCTCTACACCGACCGCAAGAACCGTCTTGTGGAGCTCGGCGTCGACGGAAAGAAGCGCACCCTGATGGAGAACCCCCGCGCCGAGTTCCGCGATGTGGTCTACTCTCCGGACAGCAAATGGCTGGCATACTCCAAGCCGGCCGACAACCAGTACGGCATCGTATACGTATATGACATAGCTGCGAATAAGGAATATGCCGTTACCGACGGCTGGTATGACTCAGGCAGTCCTGCATTCAGCGCCGACGGCAAATTTCTGCTCTACACTTCATCGACCGAGATGAACCCCACCTACAGCAACATCGAGTGGGACTTTGCGATGACTGATATGAGGGCGCTCTATATGTGCATCCTGTCGAAGGACACTCCTTCTCCTCTGCTGCCCACCGACGGCATCGGTGCCGAGGCCCCCAAGGCTCCTTCAGCCGACAAGGCTGACGACGTGAAGGTGGTGGTTGATCCTGACGGACTGACTTCCCGCAGCCTGAAGATTCCTGTGCAGGGTGCCAGCGGCTACTACTGCGACG
>JAGCFF010000038.1 GCA_017650285.1 Bacteroidales bacterium | reverse complement strand
GTTGGCCACAGTGACGGTCTTGGTCTTTACGCTAACCTCGGCAGGCATCACACCCACCTCGGGAGCCTGGGCCATGCCGTAGGTCTTGCCTGTAGCGGCTCCGGCAGCATCTCCACCGGCCATTATCGGCCAGTCGTCGTCACCCCACTCCATCGGCACGAGCACAGGGCAGCGGCCGAGCGGACCATGGTCCTGGAAGAGGAAGGCGTACCATTCGCCGGTAGGTGTGTCGACGATGCCGCCCTGGGCCACACCGTTGGCAGAGAAGCCTCCGCGGCCTTCGTTCAGCGTAGTGTAGAGAACGGTCTTCTGCTCGTACGGGCCCATAATGTTGCGGCTGCGGTTGCAGATCTCGCGACGTACGCCGCCGCGCGGCCAGTCGATAGAGAATATGTAGTAATATCCGTTGCGCTTGTACATATGGCAACCCTCAGGCTGCAACTGGAGCTCGCGTGAACGCAGGTTGAGCAGCAGGCTGTCTACGATGCCGTCCTGCTTGATCGCGTGGAAATTGTCGGTGAGCTGCGTGATGTGCAGCGCTCCGTTGCCGTAGACCACCCACTCGGTGCCGTCCTCATCTTCGAAAAGGGCGGGATCGTGGAACACCTGGTCAAAGTCGCTGCGGGTCCACTGGCCCGAGGTCAGGTCCTTGGTGTGGTAGATATAGCTCTTGTGCTGCTCGTTGGCGATGAAGCATACGTGGAACTCGCCGCCGGCATATTTGATGGACGACGCCCAGGAGCCGCCTCCGTAGCTGAACTCGCCGTTCAGGAGGTTGGCCTTGTCATTGTCCTCGAGCTGGTCGTAGATATACGAAACAATCTCCCAGTTCACCAGGTCGGTGCTGTGCATCACGGGCACGCCGGGAAGCAGGTGCATCGTGGTGCTGGTCATATAATAGTCATTCCCCACCCTGATGATGTCGGGGTCGGGAACGTCAGAATAGATCACAGGGTTGGAAGTAGATACGACTGTGCGGCATCCTGCGCACAAAAGCATCACTGGCAGCATCGCTGCCAGCAAGAAGTTCATAGCAAAGTTTTTCATATCAGGGTTTGATTCAGTTTACTCTTTGACTCTTGTCAGCGGATTCTCCATCACGAAACCGCCTGCGTCGACTGTAACCCGAACATTGTCGTTGTCGACGATGACGTAACTGATGGCGACCTCCAGGCCGTATTCAGGGATTTCCAGTACGCTGGTCAGCTTGCCGTCCGCTTCTTTGATCTCGAGCTTCTGGGGCGGGGCATCGGGCATATCGACCGTTGCGAACACGCCGCCGTCAGCCTTCTCCACTTTAAAGGTAAACTCCATTGTCTGGCCGTTCATGTCGGTTGTCATCAGCCATTTCCCGACAAGGGTGTCGAGTCTTGACTGAGCGCTGAGAGGCATGCCTGACAGTCCGCAGGCAAGCACGATGACTACAATAGCGATTAATCTTTTCATGATATCGGGTTTTTGTTTTCCTCTAAAGCAATAACTGAACCAAATTTAGCTGATTTTTTGATTAAAATGGTTAATTTTGAATAACTATTGTGGACAATAATAACCTATAATATTATGACAGACACTACTACTACCAACAAAAATGGAAGACTCGTGGCGATTATCACGATGTGTTTCATTTTCGCGATGATCTCTTTCGTAACCAATATGGCCGCTCCGTTCGGCAATATCTGGAAGGGCCAGTACAGCTGGGCCGCAATGATGGGTAACATGATGAACTTCGCCGCATACCTGTTCATGGGTATCCCTGCCGGCAAGATGCTGGTCAAGGTCGGCTACAAGAAGACCACCCTCATCGCACTTGCCACAGGTTTCGTGGGAATCTGCATCCAGTATCTCTCAAGCTTCGGCTTCCTCGGCGGCAGCGCCATCTACGTCTACCTCCTCGGTGCGTTCGTCTGCGGTTTCTGCGTATGTATGCTCAACACCGTGGTGAACCCGATGCTTAACATCCTCGGCGGCGGCGGCAACCGCGGCAACCAGCTCATCCAGACAGGCGGTACGCTGAACTCCCTCACCGGAACCCTCACTCCCCTGCTCGTCGGCGTGCTCATCGGCACCGTCACCGACAACACTGCAATGTCAGACGTCGTTCCCCTGCTCTTCATCGCAATGGCAGTATTCGCCCTGGCCTTCGTGATCATCTCGTTCGTGAAGATTCCTGAGCCCGCACAGGAGCGCAAGACCACTACATACGAGCACAGTGCCTGGAGTTTCCGCCACACCGTACTCGGCGTCATCGCCATCTTCTTCTATGTCGGCATCGAGATCGGCATCCCCGCACAGCTGAACTTCTACATCTCAGACCTCGGCTTCGAGGGTTCTGCAGCAGTCGCAGGATTCCTTGCTGCTTCATACTGGTTCCTTATGATGATCGGACGTTTCCTCAGCAGCACCCTCAGCGGCAAGATCAGCACCCGCACCCAGATGATTTCAGTGTCATCGCTGGCAATCCTTCTGCTGCTCATCGCCATCTTCCTGCCTGAAAGCGTAAGCATGACCGTCAAGGGCTCTGCAGTTCCTATGAAATGTATCTTCCTCGCCGCCTGCGGTATCTGCACCTCCATTATGTGGGGCGCAATCTTCAACCTGGCAGTGGAAGGTCTCGGCAAATACACCGAGCAGGCTTCCGGCATCTTCATGATGATGGTTGTCGGCGGAGGTATCATGCCGCTCATCCAGCAGGCCATCGCACAGCGCGCAGGCGCTATCCCCAGCTACTGGCTGGTAGTCGCAATGCTCGCATACCTGCTCTACTATGCTCTCTGGGGCAGCAAGAACGTTAACAAGGACATTAAAATAGATTAATTATGGATAAAGAATATGTAGTTGGCGTAGATGTCGGTGGACAGACCACAAAGATCGGCATCGT
>JAGCFF010000037.1 GCA_017650285.1 Bacteroidales bacterium | reverse complement strand
CCACAAGAGCGAGTCGTTCCACCGCGAACTCGAGCCGGGTGAGATTCTTGTTACAGCCGACACCCTGGTGTTCCTGCCCGACGGCGACGGAATGAAGATACTGGGCAAGCCGGCCGACAGGGAAGAGGCCCTGACCATGCTGCGCGAGCTCTGCGGCCACACCCACTATGTCCTTACAGGCGTGTGCCTGCGCAGCCTGGAGCGTACGGTCTCTTTCACCGACTCCACCGAGGTCGACGTCGACGAGCTTTCCGACGAAGAGCTCGAGTACTATGTCGACACCTACCGTCCCTACGACAAGGCCGGGGCCTACGGCGTGCAGGAGTGGTTCGGCTACGCCTCGATCGGCACCATCCGCGGATCGTTCTACAACGTTATGGGACTTCCCGTCCACAAGCTCTTCGCCGCCCTGAAAACTTTCTCGTAGCGAATTCTTTTCGGTTATTTGATTTGATGCAAGTAATTCCGTACTTTTGCATACTTTGCATTAGAATTGTTTGATAGTATGGAATTATCCGCAAAATATAATCCGGCAGATGTAGAGGGGAAGTGGTATTCCTATTGGGTGGATCATAAGTTCTTCCACTCGGAGCCAGACAACAGGGAGCCGTACACTGTCGTGATACCTCCTCCGAACGTAACAGGTGTGCTCCATATGGGGCATATGCTCAACAATACCATCCAGGATGTGCTGGTGCGCCACGCCCGTATGAAAGGCTTCAACGCCTGCTGGGTTCCCGGCACCGACCACGCATCGATAGCCACCGAGTCGAAGGTGGTGAAGAAACTCGCCGAGCAGGGCATCAGGAAGCACGAGCTCACCCGTGAGCAGTTCCTGGAGCACGCGTGGGACTGGACCCGCGAGCACGGCGGCATCATCCTCAAGCAGCTCCGCCGCCTGGGTGCTTCCTGCGACTGGGACCGCACCGCTTTCACGATGGACGAGAAGCGCTCGCAGAGCGTCATCAAGGTCTTCGTGGACCTCTACCGCAAGGGCTACATCTACCGCGACCTGCGTATGGTGAACTGGGATCCGAAGGCCCTCACCGCCCTTTCCACAGAAGAGGTGATCTACAAGGAGGAGAAGAGCCATCTGTTCCACCTGAAATATTATGTCGACGGCCTGCAGTCCCTCGAGAACGAGGAGGCGCTGAAAGCCGAAGGCAACGTGATACACAAGGATGCCAAGGGCTACTACGCAGTGGTGGCCACCACCCGTCCCGAGACCATTATGGGCGACACCGCGATGTGCATCAACCCCAAGGACCCGAAGAACCAGTGGCTCAAGGGCCGCAAGGTCGTCGTGCCCCTCGTGGGCCGCGTGATCCGCGTGATCGAGGACCGCTACGTTGACATCGAGTTCGGTACCGGCTGCCTCAAGGTGACCCCCGCCCACGACGTGAACGACTATATGCTGGGCAAGACCCACAACCTCGAGACCATCGACATCTTCAACGAGGACGCCACCATCTCGGACCAGAGCCCCATCTATGTGGGAATGGACCGTATGGCCTGCCGCAAGCAGATTGTGAAGGACCTGCAGGAAGCCGGACTGATGGAGCGCATCGAGGACTACGTGAACAAGGTGGGATACTCGGAGCGCAATATGGACACCGCCATCGAGCCGCGCCTGTCGATGCAGTGGTTCCTCTCTATGAAGCACTTCGCCGATATGGCTCTTCCGCCCGTGATGGAAGACGTGCTGAAGTTCTATCCTCCGAAATACAAGAACACCTACAACAACTGGCTGGTGAACATCCAGGACTGGTGCATCTCGCGCCAGTTGTGGTGGGGACACCGCATTCCTGCATACTACTACGACGAGCAGGGTGACTTCGTCGTGGCCGAGACCCGCGAAGAGGCTCTCGAGCTCGCAAGGCAGAAGGATCCTAAAGTGACCGACGCCGACCTGCACCAGGACGAGGACGCCCTCGACACCTGGTTCTCGAGCTGGCTGTGGCCCGTGTCGCTTTTCGACGGCATCACCGATCCCGGCAACGCCCAGATAAAATATTACTATCCCACCAGCGACCTCGTGACCGGCCCGGACATCATCTTCTTCTGGGTGGCGCGAATGATAATGGCGGGTATGGAATTTATGGGAGACATCCCGTTCCGCAACGTATACTTCACCGGCATCGTGCGCGACAAGCTCGGACGCAAGATGTCCAAGTCGCTCGGCAACAGCCCCGACCCGATAGGCCTCATCGACACCTACGGCGCCGACGGCGTCCGCCTCGGAATGATGCTCTGCACCTCTGCGGGCAACGACATCCTCTTCGACGAGAGCCAGGTGGAGCAGGGCCGCAACTTCTGCAACAAGATATGGAACGCCTACCGCCTCGTCAAGGGCTGGCAGGTGGCCGACGTGGAGCAGGGCAAGGCCGCCAAGGTGGCTGTCGACTGGTTCTCGAGCCATCTGTCAAGGACCATCGAGGCCTACGAAGACCATTTCGGCAAGTTCCGCATCTCAGATGCCGCAATGGCAGTGTACAAGCTCTTCTGGGACGATTTCTGCGCCTGGTATCTGGAGCTCGTGAAACCCGCCTACGGACAGCCTATCGACCGCAAGACATATGATGCGACCATCGGCTTCTTCGATGCCCTGCTGAAGCTCCTGCACCCGTTCATGCCCTTCATTACCGAAGAGCTGTGGCAGAACATCAGCGAGCGTGCCGAAGGCGAGACCAT
>JAGCFF010000036.1 GCA_017650285.1 Bacteroidales bacterium | reverse complement strand
GGTTGTAGTTGACGCGGGCTGATGTGATGAGGCCGCCGTCGAGGTCAGCGCCCTTGCCGGCAGTGCTCTTGATAGCAACGAGCTCATAGTAAACAGGGCTCTGCGCATAGTCGCTGGGTTTGAATGACCAGGCTGCAACGAAATCGTTCGGGAATGCAACGCGGCTTTCGTTGAGCATACGGCTAACCTCAGCGGTGTCACGATAGTGAACGAGACCGAGGCAGGCAGTGTTGTTGCCCAGAGGCTGGAGCTTTGAGAAGAGGGGATTGGTCTCGGTGTAAACGTCGCTGGCAGTGTTGCCCTGACCGAGAGCTGCAGCGATTGAATCGACTGCTGCACCCTCTGCATTCTCGCCGCTCTTCAGGGATGCGAGCCTTTCGCGCTCAGCGTCGTTGACTTCCTGGAGATAAGGGAGAATCTCGTTGTATGTATAAGTGTGCCAGAATTCGAGAGAGGCAGTTCCCTGGAGGAGCTTGCGGACACGCTCAGGCTCTTTCACACCCGGAAGTTCGACGAGGATACGACCTGTGCTGGCGATCTTCTGAATGTTGGGCTGAGCTACACCGAACTGGTTGATACGACGTTCAACAACGTTGTATGAATTGTCGATGGCGCTGGCAGCTTCCTGCTTGAGGAGGTTGATGATTTCTTCGTTAGTTGCCCTTGACTTGTTCTTGATGTCACCGTTGAGCTTGTCGAGGTCGATGTCGAACGACAGTCTCTGGTCGGGTGCAACCTCATCCCAGGCCTGTGCAAAGAGAGTGATGAAATCGGTGTGGTCAGTTGCAGCCCTTTCGCTTGCAAGAGCGAGAGCCTGCTTGAACTGGTCGGTAGTCTTTTCGCGAGCGCAATTGCGGATGAGCTGAGCAAGGTCAAGCTGAAGCATCACGTTCATACCACCCTTGAGGTCCAGACCGAGGTTGATCTCTTTCTCCTTGACGTTCTTGTAGGTGTATCCGAGGTACACCTTCTCGGTTGAGATCGAATCAAGATAAGAATTGTTGGCAGCAGTGCGGACAGAATCGATGTAGAAAGCTCTGTCAAGTTCCGATACTGCATTGAATGAAGGCTCTTGCTGTACAGCGTTGACAACTGTCTCGGCGTACTTTGCAGCCTTTTTCTCTTGCAAGGCGGTCACCAGCGTGAAAGAGAGCTGGAACAGACATGCAAGAGCAATCAGAATTGCCACTAAACGAATGGCGCCTTTACTTTGCATAATAGAATATTATTTTATTAACAATTTTCCTTCATCGAAAATAGTCTGCAAAAATAGTATTTTTTCCTAATATTTAAAGTATTTCGTAATTTTGTTTGTTCCGGAAGACACAATGATTGTTAATAAAGCACATACAATATTGTTATTTTTGCTGGCAGCCGCTTTCACCTGCGCAGCCCAGACTCCCATTGTGCTGGAACGCCAGGCCGATGCGAAGCTGAAGGACTATGATTTCGCCGCGGCGCAGGATCTCTACCGCCAGGCATACGAGGCCAGCAGCGACGCCTCCTTCCGCAATGCCATGGTCGAGAAGATGGCCCAGTGCGACAACGGACTCGGAATGCTCTCGTTCGCCTGCAAGCCGGTGGTAGTGGCCTCCAGGACCGTCCCTGCCGCAAATTTCTTCCAATACTACAAGCATATCTCCGCAGACCGCTGGGGCCGTCTGGCCGACGGAACCCTCGCTGCCCTCGACCCTTCGCTCGGAAAGATGTTCTTCGAGCGCAGCGAAGACGGGCAGAGCGACATATATACATCGACGCGCGTGCGCGACAGCCTCTGGAGCGCTCCGGAGCTTCTGGGCTCCAGCCATATGTCGTCGAAGGACGAGGTGATGCCCATCGTGTCGTACGACGGCAAGAAGCTCTACTACTCTTCTAAGGGCCTCTTCGGAATGGGCGGCTACGACCTCTTCGTATGCCAGTGGGACGAAGCCTCCGGCAGCTGGGGAGAGCCCCAGAACCTCGGATTCCCCTTCTCCTCAGTGGGAGATGATTTCCTCTACAGTGACACCCCCGACGGCAATTTCACAATCTTCGCAAGCAACCGCGACTGCGGAGCCGATTCCGTCACCATATATGTCCTTGCCTTCAAGAACGAGCCCCTGAAGACCGCCGTTTCGGCAGCGGAAGCCCGCCGGATTGCTGCCCTCGAGGTCAACAAGCCGCAGGCACAGCAGGCCGTGGAAGTGCAGGACGAAGCCCTCGACAACGCCGACCCGCTGCAACTAAAGTATGCCGCCGCGATGGAGCAGTACCAGGACGTGAAGGACTCCATAGCCTCCGTCAGCGCACGGCAGGCAGACCTCCGAGCCCGCTATGCAGCCAGCAGCGACGAGTCGGAGCGCGGCCTGTTCCAGCGCAACCTCGCATCGGCCGAGCAGACTATGTTCAGCCTCCAGCAGCAGCTGCGCACCGCAGCCGGCAAAGTGCAGGAAGCAGAGATGGAGTGCCTGAAGAAAGGCGTGGCCATCGACCCTTCGCTGTTCAGCAAGCCGCAGAAGAGCAAGGACCCCGACATCCTGCAGCTGCCTGACTACGAATTCCTGCGCCTCCCCGCCCCCGGACGCATCGTGGCCGTCTTCGAGCAGCCCGAAGAGCAGTTCGACTACAGCTTCAGGGTGGAGGACGAAGCCGTCATCGCCGAGAGCAACGACGTTCTGAACGACGGCCTGGTCTACCAGATCCAGATGGTTTCAGGCTCCAGCAAGCTGGCAGTGCGTCAGCTGCGCGGCCTGAGCCCCGTGTTCGAGAAGAGGCAGTCCAACGGCCGCTACACCTACTGTGTCGGCAAATTCTCGAGGTATGCAGACGCCCAGAAGGCCCTGCCCACCGTCAAGAGATACTTCAGTTCGGCCTACATCGTGGCCTTCCGTGACGGAAAGAGCATGACCGTGGCCAACGCCCGCAAGGCCGAAGCCGCAGGAGTCGACCGCTACCAGGTGATATTCAGCGAATATCCCGACGGCATTCCTTCGGACATAATGCAGGTCATCAGGGCCAACACCAGCAAAGACATCGCCCGCCGCACCTCCGACGAAGGCAAAGTCATATATTACATAGCACCCTTCGACAGTCAGACCGAAGCCGAAAGCCTCGTGGCCAAGCTCAGGGCTGCCGGCGCTAAGGGCCTTTCAATCGATACCATCAAATAACACAAGATATGGGACCTATCATACTATTGATCCTGCTCGGACTTATCCTGCTGCTCGTGGAAACCCTGCTGCTCCCCGGCTTCTTCTTCACAGGCATCCTGGGAGTGCTTTCGCTCGCTGCAGCCTGCTATTTCGGCTTCGTGAACTTCGGTAACACCGGCGGCATCGTCACCATCATCATCTGCGTGCTGGTGGCAGCGGCCTTTATGGTGTGGATCCTGCGCTCTAAGACATGGAAGAAAGCAACCCTCGAGACCAAGATCGGCTCGGCAGTGGACCAGCGCCCCAAGGACAAAGGCATCGCCATAGGAATGCCCGGCGTCACCACAACCCGCCTCAACCCTATGGGCAGGGTGCGTTTCGACAACGGCGAGGAGGCTGAAGTGCATTCGCTCGACGGCCTGATCGAAGCCCGCAAGCACGTCAGGGTGTCAGAGATCGAAGAAGAGAAGATCTTCGTGAAGCTCATCAAGGAAGAAAATTAACAAATCTAAAAATCATAATTACCTATGTTATCACTACCGTTCTGGATTGCGATAGGCTTTGTAGGCCTGCTTATCCTGCTCTGGTTGTTCCCTGTGACCATGTGGTTCCAGGCCCTGATCTCCGGAGTGAAGATTTCCCTCATCCAACTCATACTGATGCGCTGGCGCAAGGTGCCTCCGGGAGTCATCGTAATGGCTATGATCACCGGTACAAAAGCCGGCCTGAAGCTGAACGCCAACGAGCTCGAGGCCCACTATCTGGCCAAGGGTAACGTGCCGAAGGTGGTCAACGCCCTCATTTCGGCAGACAAGGCCAACATTTCGCTCGACTTCAAGATGGCAGCAGCCATCGACCTCGCAGGCCGCGACGTGTTCGAGGCTGTGCAGATGTCCGTCAACCCCAAGGTGATCAACACCCCTCCCGTTTCGGCAGTCGCCAAGGACGGTATCCAGCTCATCGCCAAAGCCCGCGTGACCGTGCGTACCAACATCAAGCAGCTGGTCGGTGGAGCAGGAGAGGAGACCATCCTGGCCCGAGTAGGTGAGGGCATCGTGTCGTCTATCGGTAGCGCCGAGAGCCACAAGGAAGTGCTCGAGAACCCCGACAGCATCTCCAAGGTCGTGCTCGAGAAAGGCCTTGACGCAGGTACTGCCTTCGAGATTCTTTCAATCGATATCGCCGACGTGGACGTAGGTAAGAACATCGGCGCCGTGCTCCAGATGGACCAGGCCAACGCCGACAAGAACATCGCCCAGGCCCGCGCCGAGGAGCGCCGTGCAATGGCTGTGGCTCAGGAGCAGGAGATGAAGGCAAAGGCCCAGGAGGCCCGTGCGAAGGTGATCCAGGCCGAGGCCGAGGTGCCGCTGGCTATGGCAGAGGCTTTCCGCAACGGCAATCTTGGCATTATGGACTACTACAAGTTCAAGAATATCCAGGCCGACACCGAGATGCGCGAGAATATCGCGAAGAAGTAGGCGCACGGCGTCACGGACAATAATTTTTGCGCAAAAGGATTATTTACCTATATTTGCAGTCCCTTCGTGGGAAACCGCGTTTTGAGGGTGTTTGGTGAGGTGGGTGAGTGGCTGAAACCACCAGTTTGCTAAACTGACGTACGGGTTTCCGTACCGGGGGTTCGAATCCCCCCCTCACCGCAAAGCGGAATAAAGGAACAGCGCCAAGCTAGCTTGAGCGCTGTTTTTTATGACGCTTTGCAAAGCCTCGCGAAAAATCACTACCTTTGCTGCGCTCGGGATGTGGCGCAGTTGGTTAGCGTACTTGGTTTGGGACCAAGGGGTCCTCCGTTCGAGTCGGAGTATCCCGACAAAAAAGGGCAGATGTTGAATCTGCCCTTTTTTGTTTGCCGTTCAGGCCGTTCCTAGAAGCAGTACCCGACCGTCAGCGTCATCGCATTCGCCGAAACGCGGTTGATGATATCGCCCTTGTTGAGGTTCAGGATGCCCAGGTTGTAGGTCAGGCGGACATCGAAGTCCCTGATCTTGTAGCCGGCACCGATACGGAAGCCGATATCGCCCACACCCTTCGCCTTCGGAGCACTGTGATAGCCCCAGAACGCACCTCCGAAGCCATATCCGTTGTCAAGCAGATATAACTCGACATCGAGCGGAACTGCCACGGTGAACGACGGGATGTAGCCCACGGCGCCCGGAACGATCACCGCGTCGAGGCCGCTGCGGAAAGCCACGAGCTTGGATGTGCGGTACCTCACGCCGCCGGAAACCACAAAACCGGCCTTGGTAGCCGAAGTGTCAGAGGCAGAACTGAGGGCTCCGCCGACCGCTCCTTCGAACTCCCAGCCCTTCTTGAAATTCTCGCGGTCCGGGACGTTCACATACTTCAAGCCGCCCAGCGGGGCCTGCCCGACTGTGCCCAGAGTGCCGCTCTCACGCAGGAAACCGAGGAACTGGCCGGGCTGCATAGCGCCGAGATGGCGTCCTTTCACCGCACCGGCACGGTCCAGCACCACAAAATAGGGAATCTGCACCTCACGGCCGCAGAAACGCTCCTGGTAGGTCGAGCCTATAGGCGTGTCGATGTCCACCAGCAGCACGTTGTAGCCGCTCATCGCAGAAGCAACCGAGTCGATCGTGAAGACATTCTGCTTCATAGCCTCACAAGGCGCGCACCAGTCGGCCGTGAAGACCAGCAGCACGGGCTTGCTCTTGTCGGGGATGAATTTCTGCGAAACTTTCTGTGCAAAAGCTGTCACCGACAGCAGGCACACGAGCGAAATTGCAATTATCCTTTTCATATTTGGATTTCTACTGTATACTTTCTGAAAAATAAACGGTGCGCAGAGGCATTGTAGTAGGCTCACCGGTGAGCTTGACGGCCGATTCGAGGCGGATGTCCATCGAAGAAGCGCCGACCTTGATCATATAGTCGCCAGGTTCGATGGTCCACTGCCAGTCGTCGAAATGGCCCAGCTGCTGGGGCGACATAATCATCTTGACGGTCTTCATCTCGCCGGGCTGCAGGCTGATGCGCTCGAAGCCGCGGAGCTGGATGGGCTTGAGGGCCTGGGCGGCGGAAGTGGGAGAGATGTAGAGCTGTGCCACCTCGTCGCCTGCCACGTCACCCACGTTGCGCACGTTGAAGCTGATTTCGATGGCCTTGGCGTCGGTGGCCAGCTTGCGGGTCACCTGAAGGTTCGAATACTCAAACTTGGTGTAGCTCAGGCCGAAACCGAAGGGCCAGGCCACGTCGGGGCTCTGCTGGGTAGAGTAGTTGTAGCAGAGAGGGCCGGTGCCTTCCCTGGCCGGATAGCTGACGGTGAGCTTGCCTGAAGGGTTGACGTTGCCGAGCAGGATGTCGGCCACGGCGTTGCCACCCTCCTCGCCCGGATACCAGGCCTGGATGACGGCTGCACATTTGTCCTTGAGGTCACCGATAACCTGGGCACGGCCGCCGAACATCACGAGCACCACCGGCTTTCCGGTAGCCACGAGGGCATTCACGAAGGCCTCCTGGTCGCCCGGCAGACGGATGCCGCCACGGTCGCGGTTCTCGCCGCAGAGAAGCACGTTCTCACCCATCGCAGCCACGATCACATCGCTCTCGGCAGCTGCAGCAAGGGCCTTTTCGTAGTCAGTCTCGTCGGGGCTTTCCACGCGGCGGCGCATAAAGAAGCGCAGTGCTGCGGCAGCCCTTGAGTCGCCCGATGCGTTCTCATCGAGGTCTTTCGGCTCAGCCACCCAGTCGACGCCTCGGTTGTAGCTCATCTGCATTCCTGCGGGGAGCTTTCTTTCGAGGCCTGAGAGCAGCGTCACGATTCCGGGATCTTCAGGAGAAATGTCCACCCTGTTCCAGAAATATTTCATAGAGTGGTAGGTGTAGTCGCCCAACATTGCCCAGTGCGAATTGGCGTTCGGGCCCACCAGAGCCACCTTCAGGTTGCCCTTGAGAGGCAGCACGCCTTCGTTCTTGAGCAGAACCACTGACTGTGCGGCCAGGTCGTAGGCAGTCTGGCGCTCTTCCGGGGTGTCGAACTGTATGCGGCCGCTCTCGTAGAGCTTGGGATTCTCGGCGAGCAGACCGACGCGGGCTTTCATAGTCAGAACCCTCTTGACAGCCTTCTCGAAGGTCTCCATAGTCACCAGGCCGCTGTCGATGGCTGCCTGCAGATGCGAGAAGCAGGTGCCTTCGGAGAATTCCACCTCGGTGCCGGCATTGATGGCAGCTGCTGCCTTGCCGACATAGTCCTCGCGGTCGAGCGGAATCTGGTTCACTGCGCTGTAGTCGCTGACGAACATTCCGTCGTAGCCGATGTAGTCACGCAGGATGTCGCCCATAATCTCCTTGTTGGCAACGCAGTTGACGCCGTGTACCTGGTGGTAGCCGGTCATCACCGACTTGCTGCCGGCAACCCTCATCATAGCTTCGTGGGGCAGCAGGATCTCTTCCATAAGCTCTTTCTGCTCGCTGTCGCCGCCTCCGCCATAGCCGAGGAAGTGCTTGCTGGTGGTTGCCACGCCGTTCTCAAGGCCGCCGTTCTGCAGTCCTTGCACGAATGCGACACCCATACGGGCGGTGAGATATGCATCTTCGCCATAGCCTTCTTCGAGGCGGTTGAAGGTGGGATCACGCACCACGTCGACCATCGGCGAGAGGGCCAGGAAACCGCCGATCTTGCGCATATCGGCTGCTGTCTGGCGGGCTTTCAGCTCTGCAAGGTCGGGATTCCACGAACCTGCGTAGCAGATCTGCTGGGGATAGGCCGTGGCGCCCTTGGTGGCGATGCCGCTGATGACTTCGTCGTGGAAGAGGCCCGGGATGCCGCTGGGAGTGTTGTGCATCAGCCAGTCCTGGATCTCTGCCACCATATCGCGCAGGTTCTCGGGATCGCGGACGTCACCGCTGCCGTACTGGCAGAAGTGGCCGATGCCGGCGGGGATCTTCTCCTCGCAGAGTGCGGGGTCGAGGTGGCCGTCTTCGCCCATAAGCTCGCCCGGACGGATGCCGTAGAGCTGGGCGATGCGCTCTTCCTGTGTCATGCGGTCGTACAGGGCATTTACGATTTTGTCGGTCTTGGATGTGGCGAACGGCTGGTCAGTCGCTGCCAGTTTGAACTGCACTTTAGGGCCGCAAGAGGCCGCCATCAACGAAGCAAGAAGCATAACGAAGAGCTTTTTCATATTGTCTGACGATATTTTGGACAAATATATGAATTTTCACCGTGGTAATATTCTCTTTGTGCCACAGGGATATCCACATACATATACACAGGGGGAGGCGGGGCTTGGCGGCGGGTTCGGCTTGGGCGCGCGAGGAAGTTATCCTCGGCAGAGCGAGGAGGGCCTTTCCCAGAGCCCCCCGCAGCGCCGCCGGGAGATAACTCCTTCCCGTGACGCAGAATGGATGTGGGGGCGCTGTCCTCCTCCTGGCTCCCAAAAGGGCGGATTTTCGGGCCAGGGTGACAGTATCATAGCGGCAGACGGCTGGCGGAGAGAGTTTCCGCCAAAGTGCGTTAGGAAAATGTGGCCCAGAAAGCGTACAAAGGCGATTAGCGCGACGCACCCCCCCTTAGAAAGGCCTGTGTGCTTCGGCCATATGCCCTGGACGCACCTGTAGAGGGGGTCTGC
>JAGCFF010000035.1 GCA_017650285.1 Bacteroidales bacterium | reverse complement strand
GGACTGGAGCATGGGCGGACTGTGGTACGAACTGACCAACAAGCGCGCCGACGAGAAGACCATCAGCTACGCCGAATGCCACGACCAGGCCCTGGTGGGAGACAAGACCATAATCTTCCGTCTCATCGACAAGGAGATGTACTTCTCTATGGACAAGCAGTCCACCAACCTGATAGTGGACCGAGGCATTGCGCTGCACAAGATGATAAGGCTGGTGACCCTGGCGACTGCCGGCAACGGCTACCTCACCTTTATGGGCAACGAATTCGGCCAGCCCGAATGGATAGACTTTCCGAGGGAGGGCAACGGATGGTCCTACAAGCACGCCCGCAGGCAGTGGAGCCTCATCGAGGACGACAACCTGAGATTCCGCGGACTCAACGACTTCGACGCAGCGATGATCCACCTCTTCGCGGAGCGCAAGCTTCTCTCCAAGCCGCACTACTGCTACCTTGCCCACGAAACAGACAAAATCCTCTGCTTCACGCGCGGCGAGTGCATGTTTGCATTCAATTTCAATCCCGAAAAATCATTCACTGATTATTGGATTGAAGCTCCTGAAGGCACTTGGGATGTGCTGTTCAGCAGCGACCGCGAGCAATTCGGAGGATTTGGCCGGATTGACGAAAATGTCAGTCACGTCACAACTGCCAGCGACGGTAAGCACTACGTAAGGCTGTATCTGCCGTCACGCACCGTTACCGTGCTGAAGCTGCGACAGTAAGGATTATTTCTTGAGAGAATCGCGGATTTCGCGAAGAAGGACGATCTCTTCCGGGGTCGGAGCGGGCTCTGCCGCCTTCTCCTCTTCCTTCTTGGCTGAGAGCTTGTTGAGGCCCTTGATCACCATAAAGATAACCCAGGCGAGGATGATGAAGTCAAAGATGACCTGGATGAAGTTACCATAGGTGATGGCGACTTCAGCCTTGTCTGCTGTTGCCTGAGAAAGGACGATCTTCCACTGTGTGAAATCCACACCGCCTACGAGCAGGCCGATGAGCGGCATGAAGATGTCAGATACAAGCGATGTCACGATCTTGCCGAATGCACCGCCGATGATAACGCCGACAGCCATATCGACAACATTGCCCTTCATTGCGAAGGTCTTGAATTCCTGAAGAAGCTTTTTCATAATGTATCGGTTGTTTTAGGGTTAGTCCGTTTATGGAGCACTGCCTTGCGCAGCTCGAAGTTCTGGCCCAGATATTTGCGGCGCACCTCGGGGTTGGCTGCAAGCTGCTCCGGAGTGCCGCTCTCGAGTATCGAACCGTCATAGAGCAGATATGCCCTGTCGGTGATGGCCAGGGTCTCGTGGACATTGTGGTCAGTGATGATAATGCCGATGTTCTTGGTCTTGAGGTTGGCGATGATGTGCTGGATATCCTCCACAGCGATGGGGTCGACACCGGCGAACGGCTCGTCAAGGAGGATGAATTTAGGGTCGATGGCCAGGCAGCGGGCAATCTCGCAACGCCTTCTCTCGCCTCCGGACAACTGTATACCCAGGCTCTTGCGGACCTTCTGCAGTCCGAACTCGTCAAGCAGCTGCTCGAGCCGCTCCTTGCGCTGGTCCCTGTTCAGGTCGCTGAATTCCATCACAGACATTATGTTGTTCTCGACGCTCATCTTCCGGAAGACGGATGCTTCCTGCGCCAGGTAGCCGAGACCTTTCTGGGCACGTTTGTACATAGGCAGGGTCGTGATTTCCTCTTCGTCCAGGAATATCCTGCCTTCGTTGGGCTTGATAAGGCCCGATATCATATAGAAACTTGTGGTCTTGCCTGCTCCGTTGGGGCCGAGCAGTCCCACGATCTCGCCTTGTTCGACCTCGATCGAAACACCCTTCACAACGGTCCTGACACCGTATTTCTTGACAAGGTTTGTACAGAATAGCTTCATTGGATTTCGCAGGTTATTTGATTTCCAGGTCCAGGCCTATCTCCATCTGGGCCAGGTCCTTGTTCTTTGAGCGCATCGCATCGGCCACCTCACGGGTAGTGTAAGGCTTGCGGGCGTCGTCGGCCATCGCATCCGCCTTGAAATCGAACTTCAGGATGAGATCCTTGCTGTCGAGTTCGTTCTGCAGGCCGGCCTGCAGCTGTACCAGCAGGTTCTTCTCCAGCCAGTCCTTCTGGGCTGCGTTCAGCACGTACTGGGTGACGGTGTTGGTGTCCTTGTCATAGATGGGGCTGAACTTGCAGAGTCCAGAACGCACACGGGGATTGTCGACGTTGTCTGTAACCTTCTTCCAGGCATCGGCCAGCCTGGCGTCGCTTATCTCCGTTTCCTGGACGGCTATGTCTTCGTCGAGCAGTTCAATGGCCGGCTCGGGTTCCGGAGCGGGAGCCTTCTCCGCCTGCATCGCCTTCTTCAGAAGGTTGGAAATGGATGAGGCGCTCTTTTCCTTCTCGGGCACGGCAGCCTTGGGCTTCTCCGCAGGAGCAGGAGCGGGCGCAGCTGCGGGTGCGGGATCGGATGCGGGGGCTGCGACAGGTGCCGCCACCGGAGCGGCCACAGGTGCGGCCACAGGTGCGGCAGCAGGTGCTGCGACGGGTGCGGCTGCAGCAGCTGCGCCCTGCATATCTCCCTGGGGCAGTTCACCGCGGAGGCTGCAGAGCTTCATCAGCGCGAATTCTATCAGAAGACGGCCGTTTCCGCTGGCCTTGTACGCAGCTTCGCAGGCTGTCGTGATGCCCAGCGCCTCGTAGAGGAACTTGATGCTGCATTTGCGGCTGTACTCGTCGTACTTGGCAACGATTGTCGGAGCAAGCTCCGCGAGGACGCGCGAAGCGCTGTTGCAGCACACGATCATATCCCTGAAATGGGAGCTCAGGCCGGAGATGAAGTGCTGCGCGTTGAAGCCCTTCGAGAGTATCTCGTCGAAGAGCAGCAGGCAGGCGGGATAGTCTCCTGCAAGGAAATAGTCCGTCAGCCTGAAATAATATTCGTAATCAAGAACGTTCAGGTTCCTGATGACCATGTCATAGGTGATGTCGTTGCCGCAGAAGGCCACCGTCTGGTCGAACAGGGTCAGCGCGTCGCGCATCGCACCGTCAGCCTTCTGGGCTATAATGTGCAGGGCGTCGTCGCTGATGTTGATCTGTTCAGCAGCGGCTATATCCTTCATATTGCGGACCATGTCAGCCACTGAGATGCGGTTGAAATCATAGGTCTGGCAACGCGACAGGATGGTCGGAAGGATCTTGTGCTTCTCGGTAGTGGCCAGGATGAAGATGGCGTGTGCCGGCGGCTCCTCGAGGGTCTTCAGAAAGGCGTTGAAGGCTGCCTGGCTGAGCATATGCACCTCGTCGATGATGTATACGCTGTAGCGGCCGATCTGGGGCGGTATGCGCACCTGCTCGGTAAGGTTGCGGATGTCGTCGACAGAGTTGTTGCTGGCTGCGTCAAGCTCGTGGATGCAGTAGGAACGGCCCTCCGCGAAAGAGCGGCAGGACTCGCATTCTCCGCACGGCTCCATATCCGGACCCGGGTTCATACAGTTGATCGTCTTGGCAAAGATACGGGCGGTACTGGTCTTGCCCACTCCGCGCGGTCCGCAGAAAAGATACGAATGAGCCAGCTGTCCCGTCAAGATGGAATTCTTGAGAGTCCTGGCTATGTTATCCTGTCCGATGAGCCCTGTGAAGCTTGAAGGGCGATATTTTCTTGCTGATACGATGAACTGCGGCATAATGACAAATATACGAACTTTTACTCAAATCTTTTACCTATTTTTGCTGCCGTTATGGCAAAAAATGACAGCAAGGAAATAAGGACTTTTTCGAACGGTTTGCGCTTCGCCCTGAAGCACAGCAACTCCCAGGTGGCATACTGCGCACTGAGCATCCGCTGCGGCACTTCGGTGGAGCCGGAGGCCCTCGGCGGGCTGGCCCACCTCACCGAGCATATGCTCTTCAAGGGCACTTCCCGCCGCAGTTCAGCCTCCATCAACGACAGGCTCGAGAGGCTCGGCGGCGAGCTCAATGCATACACCACCAAGGAGGAAATCGTCATCTACGCCACCACCCTCAAGGAGGACGTTCTCAAGGCCATCGACCTGCTGTTCGAGCTTGCCTTCGATCCCGCATTCTCACCCAAGGAACTGGAGAAGGAGAAGGGGGTCGTAGCCGACGAGATCAACCTCTGCAAGGACTCTCCTTCGGACTATATCTTCGACGATTTCGAGAAGTACCTTTTCGAGGGATGTCCCCT
>JAGCFF010000208.1 GCA_017650285.1 Bacteroidales bacterium | reverse complement strand
TGCCATCATCGAGATCCGCGGCGGTACCGGCGGCGACGAGGCAGCCATCTTTGCAGGCGACCTCTTCCGTATGTACAGCAAGTTCTGCGAGAAGAAGGGATGGAAGATCGAAGTCAACAGCCAGTCCGAAGGCGCGATGGGCGGCTTCAAGGAGATCGTGGCCAAGATTTCCGGCGACAAGGTCTATGGCACAATGAAATACGAGAGCGGCGTGCACCGCGTTCAGCGCGTGCCCCAGACCGAGACTCAGGGCCGCGTGCATACCTCTGCCGCGTCTGTGGTAGTGCTTCCGGAAGCCGACGAATTCGACATAGAACTCAATATGAGCGATATCCGCAAGGATACCTTCTGCTCTTCAGGCCCGGGCGGTCAGGGCGTGAACACCACATACTCCGCCATCCGCCTGACCCACATCCCCACAGGTATCGTGGTGCAGTGCCAGGACGAGCGTTCACAGCTCAAGAACCTCGACAAGGCCATGGCCGAGCTGCGTACCCGACTCTACAACCTCGAATACGAGAAATATCTCAACGAGATATCATCTACCCGCAAGACTATGGTCTCTACCGGAGACCGCTCCGCAAAGATCAGAACGTACAACTATCCCCAGTCCCGCGTGACAGACCATCGCATAGGCTACACTATGTACAATCTTCCTGTGTTCATGGATGGAGATATCCAGGAGCTGATAGACCAGCTTCAGATTGCAGAGAATGCAGAAAGACTGAAGGCTGCAGGCGAGTAGGATCCTACCACCTGACAGATGCAATTCAAGATACATTCGCCTTACAAGCCTACCGGCGACCAGCCTGAGGCTATCGAGCAGATATGCAGTGCTTTCCGCTCGGGGGTGGACTGTGTCACGCTGCTCGGAGTCACCGGCAGCGGCAAGACCTTCACGATGGCCAACGTGATCGAGCAGATGCAGAGGCCTGCGCTGATACTCAGCCACAACAAGACCCTTGCAGCCCAGCTCTACGGAGAGTTCAAGTCGTTCTTCCCCGAGAATGCGGTGGAGTATTTCGTAAGCTATTACGACTACTATCAGCCGGAGGCGTATCTGCCTACAACTGACACATATATTGAGAAAGACCTCAGCATTAACGAAGAGATCGACAAGCTCCGCCTGAGAGCCACCTCCGCACTCCTTTCCGGACGGCGCGACGTGGTGGTGATATCGTCTGTGTCCTGCCTTTACGGCATCGGCAACCCCGACGATTTCCACGACAGCACAGTGGTCGTGGCCCGCGGGCAGAAGATAAGCCGCAACAAGTTCCTCTACAGCCTTGTGGATGCCCTCTACAGCCGCAACGAGGCCGAGTTCAAGCGCGGTACCTTCCGCGTCAAGGGCGACAGCGTGGACATCTTCCTCGCCTACGGAGACCTGGCGTGCAGGGTGGTGTTCTTCGGCGACGAGATAGAGTCGGTGGAGCTCATCGACCCCATCAGCGGAGCGACAGTAGAATTCCTCAACGAAATCACGATATATCCCGCCAACAACTTCGTAACTACCAAGGAGAGGACCAGGCAGGCCATCAACGAGATCCAGGACGATATGATGGATCGGGTGTCATATTTCAACGAGATAGGCCGCAGCCTCGAGGCCAAGAGGTTGAAGCAGAGGGTGGAATATGACATAGAGATGATCAAGGAGATCGGCTACTGCCCCGGAATCGAGAACTATTCCCGCTATTTCGACCGTCGCAAGCCGGGACAGAGACCTTTCTGCCTGATAGATTATTTTCCCGAAGATTTCGTAACTTTCATAGACGAAAGCCACGTGACCATCCCTCAGGTGAGGGCGATGTACGGAGGTGACCGGGCACGCAAGGAAACTCTGATCGAATACGGGTTCAGGCTTCCTGCCGCCGCAGACAACCGCCCCCTGAAGTTCGACGAGTTCGAGAACATACTCGGCCAGAAGCTGTATGTGAGCGCGACTCCGGGAGATTACGAACTGGAGAAGTGCGGAGGACTTGTAGTGGAGCAGGTTGTCCGGCCTACCGGACTGCTGGACCCTCCGATAGAGGTGCGGCCCACGAAGAACCAGATCGACGACCTGCTCGAAGAGATAGAGATACGCAGCGAGAAGGACGAGAGGGTGCTCGTCACGACGCTGACGAAGCGTATGGCGGAGGAGCTCGAGAAATATCTCACCCGTATGGATGTGCGCAGCCGCTACATCCACTCCGACGTGGATACCCTCGAGAGGGTGGAGATCATCGAGGATTTCAAGGCAGGCCGCTTCGACGTGCTGGTGGGCGTGAACCTGCTCCGCGAAGGACTGGACCTTCCGACAGTGTCGCTTGTGGCCATACTGGATGCGGACAAGGAAGGTTTCCTGCGCAGCGAGCGTTCGCTCACCCAGACTGCGGGACGCGCCGCCAGGAACATAAACGGCAAGGTGATAATGTATGCCGACACAGTCACCGAGTCGATGCAGCGCACCATCGACGAGACCAACCGCCGCCGTGCGAAGCAGCAGCGCTACAACGAAGAGAACGGCATTACGCCGCACCAGGTCGGCATCAAGGCATATAACGTACTCGTACGTTCAGATATATACCAGACGGAGGATGACGTCCGTAAACAGGCAAGATATTTGGAGGAGGATCCCGTCATCAGCAAGATGGACCCGGCCCAGCTGAAGGCAGCCATAGCCGCTGCGAAGAAGAGGATGGAAGACGCTGCAGCGCAGCTTGATTTCCTCGCGGCAGCCCAGGCCAGGGACGAAATGAACGCACTCAAACTGTTGCTGGAGCAATGATGCAGGACACGATAGACAAGATATGCGCCTACTATGGCGATAGCGACGCGGCGATGATCCGCCGCGCGTACGAACTTGCCTGCACCACGCTCGAGGGCAAGATCCGCAGCAACAACCATCCTTTCATCGAGCATCCCCTGGCTGTCGCCGGGATTGTGGCCAGGGAGCTTGGCCTGGGTGCCGATGCGGTTGCCGCAGTGTTCCTCCACGAGGCGACCCGTATGGAGAATTCCATTCTCGACACCGTGAAGGGCTCCTTCGACAAGGCCGTCATCGATATGGCGACCAGCCTCAACAAGATATCCGAGATCAAGCCTAAGGATACCCGCCTCGAGGCGGACCGCTACCGCAAGCTGATCGCCTCGTATTCCAGCGATCCCAAGGTGTTCCTCATCAAGCTTGCCGACCGTCTCGAGATTATGCGCAACCTCAGCATACTCCCGAAGTCCGACCAGGCCCGCAAGAATGCCGAGACCATCCTGCTCTATGTGCCTCTGGCCCACCAGACAGGAGTCTACAATGTCAAGAGCGAGCTCGAGGACCTCTGGCTGAAATATGCCGATCCCGAGCAGTTCAGGGCCATCTCCAACCAGCTGAAGGCAGGAGAGAAGGAGCGCGAGGCCCTCGTGAGGGAGTTCGTCCGTCCCCTCGAGGACAAACTCAGGCAGAAAGGCATAAAATACACCCTCAAGGCCCGCACGAAAAGCGCATATTCGATATGGCGCAAGATGCAGGTCCAGGATATTCCCTTCAGCAAGGTATATGACGTCTTTGCCATCAGGTTCATCATCGATGCTCCTCTCGACAAGGAGAAAGACCTGTGCTGGGAGGTGTATTCCCTGGTGACTGAAGAATACGAACCCGACACCAGCCGTCTCCGCGACTGGATAACGGTACCCAAGCCCAACGGCTACCAGTCTCTCCAGATCACTGTCAAGAACGCCCGCGGCCAGTTCCTCGAGGTGCAGATCCGCACCGAAAGGATGGACTACGAGGCTGAGCTCGGAAGTGCCGCACACTGGTCATACAAGGGCGTCAAGAAGGAAGAGAGCCTCAGACACTGGCTTGATATGGTCCACGGCCTCATCAGCGGAAACGCACAGGAGAGCTACGAGCAGGTCGATTCCGTCATCAACCAGGATGTGTTCGTGTTCACTCCCAACGGAGAACTGCGCCAGCTCAGGGCGGGTGCGACCGTGCTCGACTTCGCATTCGACATCCATTCCAACATAGGTCTGAAATGCACCGGAGCCAAGATCGGCAGCAAGATGGTCTCCATCAAGGAGAAGCTCAAGACCGGCGACGTGGTGGAGATCCTCACCAACAAGAACCAGAAGCCGACTGCCGGCTGGCTGGACTTCGTGGTGACGTCGAAGGCAAAGTCCAAGATCAAGCAGAGGCTTAAGGAAGAGGAGAACAAGATGGCCCGCGAGGGCAAGCAGCTGCTGGAGCGCAGGCTCAAGAACTGGAAGCTCGAGCTGCCTGACGACGACCTGACATATCTCGTAAAGAAATACAAGTTCCGCACGGCCAACGAACTGTTCTCCGCCCTCGGGTCGGGAACCGTCGACGTGGCGGAGATAAAGACATACCTGCTGGACAAGGCTTCACACGTGCAGGAGGCCGTGGAGAGCCACGTGACCCACGCACTGCGCAAGACCGAATCGTCCGACTACCTCGTGATCGGCGACAACAGCAAGCTCAAGAACGTGGACTACAAGATGGCCCGCTGCTGCAACCCTGTCTTCGGCGACGAGGTCTTCGGCTTCGTGACCATCAACGACGGCATCAAGATCCACCGTATGTCCTGCCCCAACGCATCGAGGCTGCTGACCTTGTATCCCCACCGTGTGCAGAAGGTACGCTGGAAGGACGATGCCAGCACCAACAGCTTCCAGACCACCCTGCGCTGCATAGTGGAGTCCGACTCTGCTGTGAACGAGGTGATCTCGACCATCAGTATGTTCAAGGCTTCGATCAGGGCATTCTATGCCAAGGATGCACGCAACGGCGAGAAGGAAGTCACGGCGACGATCTATGTGCCGAGCAACCTCGAGCTGGACAAGATAATGGCTTCCCTCAAGAAACTCAAGGATTTAAGACAAGTGACCAGGCAGTAGATGGAGCAGGAAGGGTGCATATTCATAAAGGGCGCGAGGGCCAACAACCTCAAGAACTTCGACCTGTCGATACCGAGGGGCAAGTTTGTCGTGGTGACCGGCATCTCGGGCTCCGGCAAGTCGTCCATTGCTTTCGACACCATCTACGCCGAAGGGCACAGGCGCTTTGCTGAGAGCCTGTCTTCGTTCGCCCGCCAGTTCCTCGGCAGGATGAGCAAGCCCGCGGTGGACTACATCACCGGAATACCTCCCGCAATCGCCGTGGAGCAGAAGGTGAACACCACCAATCCCCGCAGTACCATAGCCACCACCACGGAGGTCTATGACTATCTGCGACTGCTGTTCGTCAACGCCGGCAGGACCTATTCCCCCGTCAGCGGACGCGAGGTGGTCTGCGACACTGCCAAGAGCGTGCTGGACTACCTGCTGACTCTCGAAAGCGGCACCGTGGCCCTGATAGCCTCGATGATAGACTGCGAGCCCTCCAAGACCGTGGAGTTCCTGCTTTCGCTCAAGGAAGACGGTTTCTCCAGGCTGGTGGACCTGCGCAGCGGCTCGTTCTTCAAGATCGACGAGCTGCTCGCCTCTGGACAGGCGACAGACCTCAACGACAAGGCCCTGCTCATCGACAGGGTGACCGTGGCCGACGATGAGGATTTCCGCTCCCGCGTGCTCGATTCCGCGCAGACTGCATTCTCCAAGGGAAAGGGCTACATCTACGCCGGCCCGGCTGGCAAGATGCAAAGCTTTTCGAACATCTTCGAGGCCGACGGCATAGTCTTCGAGAAGCCTACAGAGAATTTCTTCAGCTACAACAGCCCGCTGGGCGCCTGCCCGGTATGCGGCGGCTACGGCAAGATACTCGGCATCGACGAGTCGCTGGTGATTCCCAATCCCACACTGAGCGTGTATGAGGGAGCCGTGGCTTGCTGGAGGGGCGACGTGATGGGTTACTGCCGCGACCGCCTTGTGGAGAACGCCTATCTCTTCGATTTTCCGATCCACAAGCCCTACAAGGACCTGACCCGCGAGCAGAAGGACCTGCTGTGGAACGGCAACGAATATTTCGACGGCATCAACACCTTCTTCGACTGGGTGCGCAAGAACCGTTACAAGATACAGTACAAGTATATGCTGAGCCGCTACACCGGCAAGACGCTGTGCCGTGCCTGCGGCGGTTCCCGCCTGCGCAAGGAAGCGCTGTATGTCAAGGTGGGCGGCAAGAACATATCCGAGGTGATGGATATGCAGATCAAGGACCTGCAGAAATACCTCGATTCGCTTGACAGTCTGTTGACCGACTACGAGAAAGAGAAGGTGGCAGTTCCGCTGAAGGAACTCAAGATGCGTGTCGGCTATATGATGGAGGTCGGTCTGGGCTATCTGACGATGTCCCGCCCGTCCAATACGCTGAGCGGCGGAGAAAGCCAGCGCATCAATCTCGTCAGCTCTCTCGGCAACAACCTCGTAGGCTCGCTATACATTCTCGACGAGCCGAGCATAGGCCTGCATTCGCGCGACACCGAAAAGCTGATAGGCGTGCTCAAGCGTCTGCGTGACCTTGGCAATACCGTGATCGTGGTGGAGCACGACGAGCAGATAATCAGGTCTGCCGATATGCTGATCGACGTAGGCCCTTATGCAGGAGTGTACGGCGGCCGGATCGTCTATCAGGGCCTTCCAGACGGCAGCGGCGTCTATGACGGGGACTCTGTCACCATCGACTACCTGCAGGGCCGCAGGAGCAGATATCTTCCCGAGGCCAAGAGACCCTGGAAGTATTCCATAGAGATATGCGGAGCTGCCGAGAACAACCTCAAGAACATATCGGTCAAGTTCCCCCTGAACTGCCTCACCGTCGTGACTGGAGTGAGCGGCAGCGGAAAATCTTCGCTCGTCGGGGACATCCTCTATCCGGCAGTATACCGCCACATCAACCAGATAGGCGAGAGGCCGGGCGCGTACCGCGAGCTCAAGGGCGACCTGAACAGGATCACCTCGATAGAATATGTCGACCAGAACCCTATAGGCAAGAGCAGCCGTTCGAATCCCGTGACCTACCTGAAGGTGTACGACGACATCCGCAAGCTGTTCTCGGAACAGCCCTACGCCAAGATGAACGGCTTCGGCCACTCTCATTTCTCCTTCAACATCGAGGGAGGCCGCTGCCCGGACTGCCAGGGCGAGGGTGTCATCCGCATCCAGATGCAGTTCATGGCCGACGTGACCATGGTCTGCGAGAGCTGCGGCGGCCACAGGTTCATGCCTGAGATCCTTGAAGTCAAGTACCAGGACAAGAATATCGACGACGTGCTGAATATGAGCGTCAGCGAAGCCGTGGAGTTCTTCTCTTCGCAGGAAGACGCCGCTGCCAGGAGGATAGCAGAGAAACTGCAGCCGCTGGTGGATGTAGGACTGGCATACCTGAAGCTCGGCCAGAGCAGCAGCACGCTCAGC